>JAAYSU010000195.1 GCA_012523915.1 Clostridiales bacterium | reverse complement strand
CGCCTAATATATCATTAGTTTCAGTAACAAGCTCCTGAATAATCTCTTCAACTGTCTGTTCTTTTTTAACAAGTCCGCAACTCTGACCTGCCATAAAGCATCCATTTTTTAAATCGCCTTCTATAACGGCCTTTCTTAGAGCCCCTGCCCCAAACTCTTCAAGCTCTTCTAATGTTTTTGTGCTATCCTTCTCATTCTTTTGAAAAGCACGAGTAAAGGGTGTTTTTAGTGCTCGAACAGGATGTCCTAGCGTTCTTCCGGTCGTAATAGTATCAATATCTTTTGCAGCAATTACCTTATCTTTATAATTCTGATGGATACTACATTCTTTTGCCACAAGGAATCTGGTACCAAGTTGCACTCCTGAGGCTCCTAATACGAAAGCAGCTGCTACACCTCTTCCATCGGCAATTCCTCCTGCTGCTATAACAGGAATTTTCACAGCATCACAAACCTGCGGCACCAAAGCCATTGTATTTAATTCACCAATATGTCCTCCGGCCTCTCCGCCTTCTGCTATTACCGCACATGCACCTGAGCGCTCTACCATCTTTGCAACTCCGGTGGATGGGACAACAGGAATTACTTTAATTCCGGCATTAACCTAATCCTTCATGTATTTTGAAGGTAGGCCTGCGCCGGTTGTAAGAATCTTAACTTTTTCATCGATTACTAACTCGGCAATCTCGTCAACAAAAGGACTCATGAGCATGATGTTTACCCCAAAGGGTTTGTCTGTAATTTCTTTAACTTTACGAATTTCATTACGGACAACATCAACTGGAGCATTAGCGGCTGCAATTATTCCAAGCCCTCCAGCTTTTGAAACTGCACCTGCTAGAGAAGCATCCGCAACCCATGCCATTCCTCCTTGAAGAATAGGGTATTCTATACCCAATAGATCACATACCTTTGACTTCATATTTACTCCTACCTATTCATTAAACTTTCTACTAATTGTACCACATCTCCGACAGTTTTGACACTATCGTCTACATCTAAACTTATATTAAATTCTTCTTCAATCTCCATAGCAACTTCTACAACATCTAGAGAATCCAATTCCATATCCTCGAATGATGTCTGCATAGTTATTTCTGATAATTCCATATCCTTGCTTTCCGCTATCAACTTTGCAATTTTTTCAAAAACCATATCTCTTTCCTCCAAATATTTTAAAAATTATATTTCTATTACGCAAGCCCCGCTGGTTAATCCACCGCCGAAGGCTGTTAATACAATGATATCACCTGAAGACAGCTTACCCTCTTCCATTAATTCATCTAACATCAGTGGGATGCTGGCTGACGAAGTATTTCCATAATGATCAATACCCAGGGCTACCTGGTCCTCTTTAAAACCTAATTTATCCATAACTATTTGAAAGAATCTTGAGTTTGCCTGATGAGGTACCAGCATCTTTACATCAGAGGCTGTAATCCCAGCTTCCTTCATAACACTTTTTACATCCTTAATAATCGATGTTACGGCAAACTTAAAAACTTCACTTCCTTGCATTCTAAAATTAGGATCTATTTTAGGCTGTTTTGCAAACGGACTTTCACAGAAAACACTTCCTATTGTAAGGAGATTGTCATCACCTTTTGCAGTTATTTTAATTGATTTTAGTCCCTTACCTTTTTTTAAGACAACAGCACCTGCCCCATCCCCGAAAAGCACACAAGTAGAACGATCCGACCAATCAATATGCCTAGTCATCACTTCTGCAGCAATTACAAGAATTGTTTCTGCTTTGCCAGATGAAAAATATGCATCTGCAACATCTAAACCATAAACAAAACCCGTACAAGCTGCGTTAATATCAAAAGCAGGACAACTTGCACCTATATTACGCTGTATTAGACATGATAAGGATGGTGATAAATACTCACCATGAAAACTAGAACAGATTATTAGATCTATTTCATGTCCATCAATTCCCGCACTTTCTAGAGCACGCTTAGTTGCTTCTGTAGCCAAATCTTCTACAGTTTCATCTGTACTTATAAAACGAGACTTTATGCCAGTTCTCGATGTAATCCATTCGTCATCAGTATCAACAATTTGTGAGATCATATCATTTGTTAGTACGAGAGCCGGAGTGGACCTTCCTGTTCCTACGATTTGAAAACTCATTAATACCTCCATATTTTTCATATTTGTCAATTTTCTTTTTAAAGAAGTCATCTAAGTTTTTAACACCAACTAACAGTGTTTCTTTTTCTTCATCACTTAATTCAGCAGCCGCCTCACGTACAAGCTTTAAATGAATATACATATGAAGACGATAGATTTTCTCTCCTTCCCTAGTTAGCTTAACTTGATAAGATCGAGCATCTTCAATGTTCTTTTCTTTTATTAAATATCCTTTATCAACAAGCTTGTTTACAGCAACTGTGACAGAAGGAACTGCGCGCCTGAGTTCCGCAGCAATCTCACTTATTGTAAGTGATCTGTTTTTACCTTTTCTAACTGTTTCTATCAGGTGCACCTCATTAATTGATAGATTCGGGTCACTCCTTTGTAGAATCAATTCTTCAATTCGTAAAATATCCCGAAAGGTATACATCAATAGAGAGTTCAATCTGCCTTCAAAGGTTTTTTCCATTTCAATCACCCCTTATACTTAGTTAGTCTATCTAAATATATATACTGTTGTCAAGTACTTTTTAATACAGAAATAATAAAAGAACCTAGCAAATCTAGGTTCTATGATGGTGCGGTTGAAGGGACTTGAACCCTTACCCTTTCGGACACGGCCCTCAACCGTGCGCGTCTGCCGATTCCGCCACAACCGCATATATAGTGGGCTTTTAGTCGCAAATATAATACTACATATAAGCTCAGTATTTGTCAAGATATATCAGGCTAATTTCCTGACTTTTCATATACCATGCTCCAACTTATACAGCCGTTGTAAATGTTATTATAATTCGGAGAAATCTCACCTTTTAATTCATTGGATGTTACAATACTATAGGTTTTATATAATAAACAATAATATGGTATCTCATCAATCAATATATCATTAATTGCGTAAAAAACCCCTTGTTTCTCATCTTGGCTGATCGCAGACTGCATTTTATCAAGCATGAAATCTAGTCTTTTGTTTGAATATCCTATTATATTACTATCAGATTGTAGAATACTTCTAGTATCATAATTGTTCTTTATTTGAAAACCACCAACAAATAGATCGTAGTCGCCTGAATCAATTGCACTTACGTAATCCTCCCAATTGAGAGATCTTAGTGTTACAGAAATCCCAACATCTTCTAGATTAGATTTTATTATTTGTGCAGCAATATTACGCGCATAATTGTCACCATTCACTATTAAATTAAGAGAAAGCCCCTGATATCCTGCTTGACTAAGCAGCTGTTTAGCTTTATCGGTATTGTATTTATAGGGTTCTTTGTTGCTTTCTATCCCAAGATAATTGGGGTAATATATTGAATCGTTTAATACGGCATTGTTGTAGTAGCAAGATTCTTTAATTTTTTCATTATCTATTGCATATGCAATTGCTTTTCTGACATTTTTATCTTGTAATGCTCCATGGTTAAAATTGAAGCTAACCACCTCAACCTCGTTTGACGGAAAAGATTTTATGTTAACATCTTTGTCGTTTAGCAAAGTATTTCTTTCTATATCTTTTAAAAACGCCATGTTGATTTCTCTTATTTTAAATAAGTTTATAGCCTCCTCTACTCCGGGCATAACCTTAACTTTCAAGGTATTAGTAGGTATTGCACCTCTATAAGATTCATTCGGTACTAGTTCTATCTCATTACCCATATCAATCGAGCCCACCTTATATGGCCCTGTACCGATAGGCTTAAACTCAACAATGTTTTTTACAGCTGTAATATTTTTAAATATATGTTTGGGTATAATCGGAAATATCAGATTCTCAACAGCTACATCATTTACATCAGAAAAAATAATCTGTATCGTATGTTTATCGAGTGCTTTCACAGACCTTATATTTGACACATGTGTCCCATATAGGGTTAAGTCGCTATTCCTTAAGCTCATAAATACATCTATTGTGAACTTAACATCTTCTGCTGTAAATGCATTACCGTCATGCCATAATACATCTGTTCTTAGTTCAATAGTGAGCGTTTTTCCATCTTCACTATAATAATAATTTTTGGCTAATACGCATTCCGGATAGAATATCTCATTTAGTTTGAAAAGTCCTTCGTATATCAACTTATTTAAATGGTACCAATCTTCATCCTTTGATATAGCAGGATTCAAGGTTCTTGGTTTTTCTATCGGAATTGAAACTTCGTTTAATGTAACTTCTTCTTTAACTGTGCTTTCATCCGTTCCTAAAAAATTAGTTGTTTCTTCGCAACCGCATAAAATAAATATACAAAATGACACAATCAATATTGTTAATGATATTATTCTGGTCATTTATATCTTGCTCTCCTAAATTTCATTCAATATTTTATTAATTTGCTTGTAAAGTGCAGATTTATCGCCCGAATTATCGATTACAATATCTGCTTTCTTGATTTTTTCAGCTTGGCTCATTTGATTATTTATACGATCAATAACCTGTTCCCTCGTCAATTCATCTCGGTTCATAATACGACTTATTCTAGCCTCAATATCTGCATCAACAAGCCATACCTTGTCTACCAATTGATCCATATTAGTCTCATAAAGTAATGGCACATCTAGAAACACGACTTTTTCCTTATCGTAGCTCTTAGCCCTTTTCATAATTATATCAATTATTTTAGCATGCATAATCCTATCTAACAAAACCTTTTTATCAGGATTTGTAAATACAATATCTGCCAATCTATTACGATTTAAGCTTCCATCTTCTAATAGTATTTCCTCACCAAATACCTTAGCTATTTCCTTCAGTGTTTCAGAGTTTGGTTCCACTATTTCCCTGGATATCTTATCGGCATCTATAACCTTATAGCCCATTTTCATTAAATATTCTGAGACGGTAGATTTGCCAGTACCGATTCCACCTGTTAAACCTATCAGTTGCATTTATCTTACCTCATTTCAGTTCATACCAGTTGTCTCCTACGTTCATATCTACCGAAAGACTTACATCTAACTCAACTACATTAATCATATTTTCTTCT
>JAAYSU010000194.1 GCA_012523915.1 Clostridiales bacterium | reverse complement strand
ATGAACTCTTTTAATAAGGGATCTTTGTTTCTGAAAAGTATTGGGTTGATTTCAAATTCCAAATTTGACTCTTTCTCCTTTAATAGATCTTGATTCATAAGTGACGTTTTGTTACTAGTATTTGGTTTTACTTCTATAACCTCGCATATATACTTACCTTCTAGAACTAATTTTTCGTCATGGATATTGAAATTATTTTCGTACAACCAAATCCTTAACTTATCTGATGCATTTCTGGGTTGAAGAATAAATCTATCAAAACTTCGTGACTTATCTATATCATACCCTAATATATCAATTATTAAAAGGCCCCCCATGCCGGCTATTATCACCGAATTTACTTCATTTTTTAATATATTATTTAGACCATTTCCTATACGTATATCAACATCCATATCAGGACATAGCCTGTTTATATTAGCTCTAGCTTTTTCAAGGGGTCCCTCATTAATGTCGCTAATAATTATTTTTGAACATATTCCATGTTTCCACAGAAAAATAGGTAACAGAGCATGATCTGTACCTATATCTGCAATTGATTCTCCTTTTTTAATATATGAAGCAATAGTATTTAATCTATCAGAAAGGCGCATAAATATCTCCATATTTCATTACAAAAGTCAATTCTTTACTGCTTTGTTTTCAGTAAGTCGCGAATCTCTTCAAGAAGCACAACTTCGGGAGCTGGCTCCGGTGGGGCTGCTGGTGCTTCTTCTTCTTTCTTTTTAAAAGATGAAATTAGTTTTATAAACAAGAAAATTGAAAAAGCAATTATTACGAAATCTACAATAGCTTGAATGAAGGAGCCATAAAGTATGGCCACTTCCGGGATATCCCCACTAGCAGGACTAATAATAAATTTTAAATCTGCTATATTTATTCCACTTAAAACATAGCCAAAAACAGGCATAAGGATGTCATTGACGAGAGATGAAACGATTTTACCAAAGGCTCCACCAATGATCACACCAACTGCAAGGTCAATAACATTACCCTTCATTGCAAATTCCTTAAATTCTTTCAACATTTATTTGCACCTCTATATACCATAATATCTTTATATGTGTTACAAAATCTCTTACAAATCACATTCTACCACAAACAACTTGCAATACAACACTATTTTAGATAATAAACCGCCCTCGGTTAGCCCGAGGACGACAGATCTTCCTTCCCTTCTTTAAGATATTTCTCAATCTTCTTCTTCCAACTTCCAATGGATGCATGAATCACCCGGCTAGCAAAGCTGCCACGAACAAATTGCAAAGCAGCGTTGCGCCTGATACACATGGCGTAATCCGCATATTCAGGTTTTTGCAATGTATCCTCCGGCAAGCGTATCACCTCACGCCTAAACGAAATTGCTTCTAGGGCTCGATTGAACCTGCGAGCAAAGCCATCAAATCCACCCTCGAAACGGTAGATAAATGTAGCTGCTGATTCTTCCTCGGCCACAACGAATTCTACTGCAGCCCTATTGCCGTTTCTACCTGGTACAATCAGCCATAATATGCCCTCATTATGAAACCCTTCCTCCCCATCTTTACTCTCTTTCTCTTCAAAAGCGTGAAAACCTACCCAAATCTTCTCCGGATCACAGAGAGATTTAAAGAATATGTATTCTTCCGCAGAGCGACTCTCCTGAATTTTCTTCTCAAGCGCATCAGCAAAGGAAGGAGCCAAGGCAGTCAGCGAACCTAGGGGTGCAGCTATGCCTTTAGGCATTTTCTTAGCGATAGTAAAGGCTTGTTGTGGTGTGAGTAAAGGGTCTATCTCTTTTATAGCCAGTAGGGTTTTTTCTCGCATAAGGCGAAGTTGCTCCATCAATGTCTCGGCGAAGGGTTCGCTATCGTAACCAAGCATTGTAAAGGTATAGCGTTCCTCCGTATCCAGCTGCAAACTCAATTTAAAATCATCCTTATTTATGGATGTTACAAAACACAAGGGTATTCGTCTTGCACCGTCGTTTGGAGGCAGGATCAGAAGGCAGTCCTCGTAAATCTCAATTTCGGCAGTCCCTTGCACTCTTTCACCATATTCCTCCAAGTAGTATTGTCCCCCTACCTTCATCAACGGCGAACCATTGACAAACAATGCTTTGCGTACCTTTTTGTTGTAAGCGGAGTAAAGTTCATTGTAGAAGGGCTCCAGCCAGTTCCCCATTTTAGAAAATCGAAACATTCCGCAATCCGCCTCAACTATAAGGATATAATCCTTTAACTCAAGGGATTGGATCTCAGCATAAGGAATTTCCGCAGTGTCAAATATGGTTTTTAATATAAGACCCTTTTCCAAAACAGCCGCATTTACCTTCCCGGTCATCATTTGAGAATCTAGCTCTGCCGTGTATTCTATAAGAAGGTTATTCTTTTCTTCTGTGGACATGGCCTACTCCTTCCCTCACCATAGGTGCAATCATTTTAGGTTTGCACCGCAATTTGAGCAAAATCTGGCATCGGGTGGGTTCTCTTCTTGACATGCCCCGCATTTAATAGACTCAGGCTCGGAAAGATTTTGCCCGCAGTTATTACAGAATCGAACAGCCAGCGCATTTTTAGCCCCACACTTAGGACAAGTTTTCATTTCCATGGAGGTACCGCAATTGCTACAAAATTTCCCCGTTCCTGCTGGCTTACCACAGCTAGGGCAAACCGTCGTCTTGCTCTCAATTTTGCCCTGCCAAACTACAGCAGATTCCCCTGCATCCTCAATGTTCCGCCGCATAGCATCCGCTCTGACCTTGGCAACAAACACTTCCTGCCTAGGCGCACAATCCACGCACAAGCCTTCATCTTCGTTGAAGCAAGCGTCACAGACATACTGATGACAGGAATGACAGCGATGAAAATGTCGATAGGCTTCGTTCTGAGCCCGTTCAAAAGCATTTTCATGCTCTTTCTGCCATTCGGGACTCCTATCTTCGAAACGTTCCGTGAGAATGTCTGTTGCTCGTTCAGCACCATAGCCCAAACTGGACATTTTCCCACCAAAAAGGCCACCTAATATGCTAGCACCAGTGGCAATTCCCCGCAGACTTTTGCCCTTGTTATAGGTCTCGCTCTCAATAAAGCTGGAACGATACCCATCATGACAATTGTCACAGTAAAAAGTAAATTGAAAACCCGCTTCCGTCGAATTGTCCTCATAGTTCCTAGTAAAAGATTTGAGCATGTATATTTCACCCCTTTATTCTTTATTCTTGAACTTTTTCCCGCAGGCAGTGCATTTTTCATTTAGAAAAAACTGCATCTGACCACAACGGGGGTTTTGGCACTGAATCATAAGATCCACACCGCAGACTTGACATCGTTCACCGACGAAGGTTTGATTGCCGCAGGCGGGACAGTTCACAAACAAGGACCGTCCGCATCCGGAACAGATCTTCTGATCTTTTTCTATTGGCCGCAGACAAGTGGGACAAGCATATCCAAAAGGGCTGCGACTTCCACATTTAGGACAGAAACGAACATCCCGATCAATAAATTCACCGCAATGTACACAGGGTTGTTTGTAAAATGCCATAATTCTCCCTCCAGGCTCTCGCATTATTTTTGCTCCCTTAGGCGCACATTAATACTAGCTCATTCTTACCGCTTCCTTTATTTTACTTACCTTCATTTAACAATATAATTTAAGTTTTGTAAAGTTACAAAATAAATATTATTTAGCCTTAAATTTACAAAAACTAAGTCAAAATAAAAAGTACACACAAGAGGTTCAAATTTTAATTATTATAACCTCGTCATGTGCACCTTTCGGTTATTGCCATTGTATTTTTATAATATCTATTCTAAATAGTCTTTTAATTTTTTACTTCTACTAGGATGGCGTAGCTTTCTAAGTGCCTTTGCTTCAATCTGCCTGATTCTTTCACGAGTAACATCGAATTTCTTTCCGACTTCTTCTAAGGTTCTTGCCCTTCCATCATCTAGTCCAAATCTTAATCTTAGTACCTTTTGCTCTCTTTCAGTTAAGGTATCTAGAACTTCAACAAGTTGTTCTTTTAGCATTGAAAAAGCAGCCGCATCAGCAGGAGCAGGAACATCTTCATCTGGAATAAAATCGCCAAGATGGCTGTCTTCCTCTTCGCCGATCGGAGTTTCTAAAGAAACTGGTTCCTGAGCAATTTTTAATATTTCGCGTACTTTTTCTTCAGGGATATCCATTTCACGCGCAATCTCTTCAGGAGTAGGTTCCCTTCCATATTCCTGTAATAGCTGTCTTGAGATTCGTATAAGCTTATTGATAGTCTCAACCATATGCACTGGTATTCTTATAGTTCTTGCCTGATCTGCTATAGATCTTGTTATCGCTTGTCGGATCCACCAGGTAGCATATGTACTGAATTTGAATCCTTTTCTCCAGTCAAACTTATCTACCGCTTTTATTAAACCCAGGTTACCTTCTTGGATTAAATCCAGAAATAGCATTCCCCTGCCGACATATCTTTTTGCTATACTTACTACCAATCTGAGATTAGCTTCGCATAAAATTCTTTTCGCCTCTTCATCACCCTGTTCCATTCGCTTAGCCAATTCTATTTCTTCTTCAGCCGTCAGCAAAGCGACTTTACCTATTTCTTTTAGATACATTCGAACCGGATCATCAACGGCGATTCCCTTTGGAAGGGTGGCCTCTAAATCTACTTCTCCTTTCTCGGATACCTCTTCGACTTCTGCTTCTTCTTCACTTTCCAGAGCCATGATATCCATGTCGTCGGGATCAGAATCGGAAATCATTTCGATCCCCAATGATATTAATGTATCGTAGAGGTCATCCATTTGGTTTTTGTCAAGATCCACATTTTCTAAATGGTCTGATATTTCTTGATAAGAAATGCTCCCCTTCTTTTTAGCCTTCTCTATTAAGTCATTGGCATATTCTATTTTTTTTTCTTCATTCTGTTCAATATCGAAACTCATTCTATGTCTCTCCTCTATTTTTTCGCTGTATATCAATTAATTCATTAGTCAATTCTGTAATGTAGTTTGCATCATTATCATCATCTAATATTGATAAAAGTTTAATGATTTCATCCTCTCTTTTTTTGCGTACTATCTTGTATATATGTTCTATGCAATCCTCAAAGACCTTCTCATGTTCATCTGTAATCTTAATATTATCCATTATATCTTTAAGAATTACGTTCTCCTTATCATCAAGGCTATCTTTAACCTTCCTTATATCTATTTCATCATCCTCTTTATAGAGAGAAAATAATATTTCATAAATATGATAATAAGTAGGACTCAAAACTTTTTCTACGTAGGGTTCAAGCTTTGGTATATAAATGTTTTTTTCAAGCATAAGCTTTATCAGGTTCTTTTCGAGCAAGCTTGGCCCTACATTAGAGTTTTTATCTTTTTTCATTGTTCTAGTCATTTTTTGAGTATTATAGTCTTGATTATTTCCATAAACCTCTAACCTTATAGCACCTTCTGAGATCTTTGTACTCCCAGCAATCTTTTTTATGTATAGGTCGGCTTCTACAGGGCTTAAGGGTTTTAATATTTTAGCAGCATCCTTTAGATAGCTAAGTGCGCCTTCCGTGGTATTTAAATCTAACTTACTCTGCAGCAAATGTAACTTGTAATCAATAAAGGGCATTGCCTTATCAATAACTTTTAGGAATTCATCCTTCCCCTTTTCTTTTATAAAATCATCGGGATCCTTTCCTCTTTCCATTTGCAATACTTTTACATTACACCCTACAGAATAGAGTATGTCCATGCCTCTTAAGGCAGCTATCTGGCCTGCCTCGTCATTGTCATATGCCAGTATTATATTCTTTGTATATCGTTTAAGCATAACTGCTTGATTCTCTGTTAAGGCTGTACCTAAAGTGGCTACGACATTTCGAACGCCATGTTGATATAGTGAAATCACATCCATATATCCTTCTACAAGTATGGCGCAATCTTCTCTATTTATATCCTGTCTTGTTAAATTTAATCCATAAAGGCTGTTTTTCTTTTGGAAAACTATTGATTCCGGCGAGTTTAAGTATTTTGGCATGCCTTCATCAATAGCTCTTCCTCCAAAGCCTATTACTTTTTTTCTAGTGTTTATAATAGGAAATATTACACGGTTTCTAAATCTGTCATAATACCTCCCATTCGATTTTGAAATCAAACCTGAACTCAGTAGTAAGTCAATATCAGTCCCTTTATTCTTAAAGTAATCATAAAGGCTCTGCCATTCGCCGTCAGCATAACCAATTCCGAATCTTTTAAGGGTTAAATCATCAATACCTCTATTTTTTAAATAATTGTATCCCATGTTTTCCTTCTGCCTAAGACCCCTATAAAAAAATGCTGCCGCTTCCCTATTTATCTCATATAATTCAGATTTCTTTTCTTCAGAATGATATTTTATACTACTTATTTCTACACCACATTCTGCTGCCAGCGCTTCTATAGCAGAACGAAAATCCATATTATGATAACGCTGGTAAAACTCTATTACGTCTCCTGAGGCACCGCATCCAAAACATGTAAAGATCTGCTTGTCCTCGGAAACAACAAAAGAAGGTGTCTTTTCGTTGTGAAATGGACAAAGTCCCTTATAATTCATACCTGCTTTTTTTAGAACTACAAATCGTCCAACCACATCAATTATGTTACACCTGCTTTTAATTTCATCAATTATGTTTTCATTTAACCCCATACCATCTCTTCCCTATATATAGCTACAATATATATTCGACAAAAACAAGGGGATTCCTCTTTTATAAAAAGAATTTCTACTTCCATGCTATTGGTATAAATAATTTCTTGAATAAATTTACTGCAAAACGATCAGTCATTCCCGCAATATGATCTTTTACTATCTCTTCAACACCATATTGAGCTATCATTTCTTTTTTTTCATCAGGCAGTCTATCCGGATCTTCTTCATAATAATCATATAAGGTGTAAATCATAGTTTTAATCTTATTTAATTCTTCATCTTTTTTTACAATTTTACTATGATAAACATTTTCAAACATATAATTCCTTAGCTTATCCATATAGTAAAGTTTTTCTTCGCTCATCGTTATTTTATTCTTGTTATCGCTATTATTGACAATATCACTTACTAAAGTACTTATCCTGGTGCTGTGATCCTCTCCAAGAACTTTCAGGCAGTCTTTTGGAAGTTCATCTTGCTTTATAACTCCGCTTCTAAGCGCATCATCGATATCATGATTTATATATGCAATGCGGTCACTAAATCTTACAACCTGGCCTTCAAGGGTAAATGGAATCTGGTCGCCCGTATGATTTAATATACCGTCCCTCACTTCCATAGTTAAGTTCATCCCCTGTCTATTTCTTACCGATTCTAAATGATCTACTACACGAAGGCTTTGTATATTATGTTTGAATCCTTTTTTATGTCTCTTATTTAAAAATTCCTCTCCATTGTGCCCAAAGGGAGTATGTCCAAGGTCGTGGCCCATAGCTATAGCCTCCGTTAGATCTTCATTTAGGGCCAATGATCTTGCTATAGTTCTCGCAATCTGGGCAACTTCTAGGGTATGAGTCAGCCTCGTACGAAAATGATCTCCTTCAGGGGACAAAAAGACCTGGGTTTTGTGCATGAGTCTTCTAAATGATTTTGAATGGACTATTCTATCCCTGTCCCTTTGGAAATCTGTACGAAAGTCGCATGCTTTTTCTTCGAGTAATCGACCTTTGGATTCAGAAGATTTTGTAGCATATGGTGAAAGAAATTCTAACTCTCTTTTCTCAATATTTTCACGAAGAATCATGTATTTCTCCTTTTTTCTTCAAATCGTATCATAGCCCTAAGCACTTTTCAAGAGAAGCCCCTACTAGCTTATCGGCTTCTTTAAAATAGCTTATAATGGTTTTTTGAATTTTTTCATCTATAAATAGAATATCCTCAACGATATTATCAATTAAGTCTTCTTTATCCTGTTTACTCATTGATTTCAATCTTAATGATAACTGATCATTTCTCATGCTACTATCGTAGAACACATCTTTTACACTTTTTACTTTCGTGCTCTCCCATAACTGCGTTTCATTTATGCCAAGCCTATATCTTTGTTCATCCCTTGAAATAAAGGTTAAAGCAATTAATAAAGGTTCATGCGATAATGATATACCTGGAATAAGATTGCCAGGTGAAAAGGCTGTTCTTTCATATTCTTTATAATAGTTATACAATCCCCTTTTTAGTATCATTTTTCCTACCCGGATATAAGGAACTAATGACTCTGGCCAAACACATACCGGATCGAGTAGGAAGGTCTCTTTTTCTGTTTTCTGTTTTGTAGGGATAAGCTGAACGCAGAGTTCATAGGAAACATCATTACCCTCGTCAAATGCGTTTATTAAATCCCTTGTCGCAGCATCAGGGTCATAACCTGATAAGAATTCGGCCTCTTGTCTATTGATGTCCTTTACACCCGACAGAGGTTTCCAATGATATCTTACCCAGTAGCGTACACCCTTTTCATTTTCCCAAACATAGGTGTTGACACTGTAGCCTTCCATTGTCCTATAACTCTTAATTGTTCCACGATTCGAATATAGCCAGGTAATAATATGCATGCCCTCTTTGTTATCCGCAATAAACTTCCAAAATCGCTCGGGATCGCGTAAATATGTTTTAGGACACGGACTAAGTGAATCAATTAGTGCTGGATATTTATTTGGATCTCTAATAAAAAATACTGGGAAGTTTATTCCCATTAAATCATATATTCCATCATGTGTATCAAACTTTACACAAAAACCTCTCACATCCCTTGCAGTATCTGAAGAACCCGCCCTTCCCATCATTCTAGAAAAGCGTACAAATACTGGTGTTTCTATATCAGGATCTTGCAAAAAACAAGCTTTTGTATAATCTTTCATTGACATGTATGGAATAAAAATACCATGAGCACCTGTGCCCTTAGCATGGATTAACGGTTCTGGTATCCTTTTCCGGTTCATACGGGCCAGGTTTTCAATCAGCTCAATGGTTAGCATTGTTCATTCCTCCATAGCTTTTTTATCAATATATGCAGGAGGATTTGAAGTTGGTGCAAGATTATTGACGACCTGTATGTCCAAAGCCGCCAATTCCCCTTTCGCTATCATCTAGACTATCAGTAACAACCCATTCTACAATTTCATGTTTTGTTACTACCATCTGAGCGATTCGGTCTCCATCGTTAATTACAAAGGCTTCCTTTCCCCAGTTTATTAGAGGTACCTTAATCTCACCTCTATAGTCACTATCAATGGTTCCAATTCCATTTACTAAACCGATTCCATATTTAATCGCTAAACCACTCCTGGCACGTATCTGAGCCTCGTAACCAACGGGTAATTGCACATAGAGTCCTGTAGGAACCAAGAAGCGCTCTCCTGGCAAAAGTGTAATAGCTTCTTTTAAATCCGCACGAATATCCATTCCGGCTGACCCAGAAGTTTCATAGCTAGGTATTTTACCGCTCTTAGACATTATTTTTATCTTCATGGCCTATTCCCTTTAACATTTCCTTAATATCAAACTGTCTATCACTTACGATTACTCCCGAATACTTTGTTAGGTCTGTAATTATTTCAGATGCTTTTCTAATATCATCCATGTTAACCTTATTTATTTTCTCGATAACTTCTGAAGGGGTTAATAGGCGGGACCGCAATAGTGTATTTTTGCCT
>JAAYSU010000227.1 GCA_012523915.1 Clostridiales bacterium | reverse complement strand
TCGTTACAGTCTATTGTCGCCAGTTTTAACTGACGGATAAGAGGATAAAGAAAACAAACCGATGCTTATCACTTTTACACCCGATAAGCATCGGTTTGGCAGTAGGTTATTGATAGCAAGTGGTGCGGTAGTAACGTGTAGGTCGGCAAATTGTTATCCTTTGACATTCAAGTCTATTTCCCGTATTCAAGCAATTCTTCCAAATATTGTTCACTAAAGTCAACGTTTAACTCCACCCACAAAGGCAAGTGATCCGACATTCTAAAAGTACGGTATTTCAAGTAGTATTTTTGAATCTCATCATCCGATTTTCCTTCTACATATTTCTTGTCGAAATCAGGCATGTAAATCTTCCAGTCGTCGGGCTTGTAAACAGATTTCGTGAAATTAAAAGCCCCCGCTTTTTGTATTTTCTCCTTAAAAAGCGTCATTGTTTTATTCAGCTTTAAATTAAAAGCGATTTGATCGTAGTGTTTCGTCCCACCTAAATCCGTTGGATGTTCTTTAATGGCATTGGGTATTTCAAAACCTCCACTTTCGAGCGCTTTCATGTAATCGTCATCAACAGATGGGACATTGAAATCACCCAGTAAAACATAATTGGTTTGTTCCTTCTTTTGACGTTTTGTCAAAAACTTAGCGATACTTTCTATCTCCTTCAGGCGTTGCGGGTTCACCTTGGTCGATTTACCAAATAGGATATGCACCGTGGTTAAATAAAACTTAAACCACCCCACCTGAAACAACACGCTGAATGGTGTTCGTGCAAATTGCAACCCGTTAATGAGCAATTTCGGGGGCAACACGATCTCACCGGCCACATTTTTAAAAGTAACCTTGCTTTTATCATACAAAAAGGCCATGCACTCCGACCCTCCTGCCGTTCCCTCGGTAGCATCTGTGGCAATATAATCCCAACTCCTACCTAAAATGGGCATCAATTTATCAAGGGCTTTTTTATTCCCGAGTACTTCCTGGATCGCGATCAGGTCAAAGCGGCTGATAATCTCCGCAATGTAGAAATAGTCTTCGATCTTGCGCTTTTGACTGCCAAATTCTCTGATATTCCACGTGGCTAAAAGAAAAGAAGAGGAGGCTGTTTTTCCCGGGATCTCTTTATCAAGTTGCTTGCGCAACATCAACAATCGCTCCACTATTCTCTTCCTCTCCTCTTGGTTTCGGACTTTTTTAATGGATGTATAAATCATAGGTCGTAAGAATTAAAGGGTTATTGAAACGATATATGGAGAACTTTTTGTAATAACTCTTAGCAGCACTTTTCAATATAACAGACGAATAAAACACGAAACGCAATGCACAAATGTATGAATATTTTTTTATACATTGCACGAAAAACAGATTAAATAAGTTAGCTTCAAACAGTTGCAATATATAATTCATTCCTATCCTCTTTTGAAACTCATCCAACATAAGTTTAAGCACAAAACATTTCGTATATTTGTGTAGCAATATGAAAGCCTCCCTATTCAACCATAAACATTCTGTCTTCTATGTTGAAGCAGAGTATCAGCCTGAATTAAACCGATTCATTCAGGAGAATTACTCGAAACTGATGAAATTGTTTGATTCATCAGAGCTGAATTTTTACTACCTCCCTGTTTTGCTTAAAGACAAAAGGTATTGGGACATTGTTCTTTACAACCGGCCCTACGTTCAACCTGTTTCTGCAATCGATGATGTTCAGCCAATTTACGATGTCTTAATCAAAAGAGGAGGCCACGAAGTCATAAGGGGAGCTTTATTGCTTTCATCCGATGATGTATCTCCAAGTTCCCTCTCACTCTTCACGTTGACAAAGGAAGATACGTCCTTGCACTCTTTTGAAGCCATCGCTCTTAAGATTTCTGACTATTTTGGTCGTTTTGAACGTTTTAATCGTGTTGAACATATTAATCGTGTTGAACATATTGATCGTGTTGAACATTTTGACCGTGTTGAACACCCTCGCCCGCTGTTCAGAGCAGTCGCTCCTACTAAAAGAAAGCATCTTCGCGATGTCGGCATAAGAAAGATGTTTAGAGATATCTCTAAGCAGGCAGCAGAAGAGGTGATTTCATACGAAGAAGCGGATGCAGATACGACATTTGAGACAGAGGCCTTTCGGCTTGCAGAGGAAATTCGTGAGCGTCTCAAGTTATTGAAGGAATATGGGTCGTTATCATTGCTTGGTGACATCATAGAAGAGATACAGGGAACGAAAAACAAGATAAGCTCGTTGTTCATTACCGATGATTTCCGTATTTTCCTCAAGGATTATGGCATGAAAGAGGTCGTGATGTCTCCACTCCCCAAAAGCTTGTTCCTTCTTTTTCTCAACCATCCTGAAGGCATCCTCTTCAAGGAGTTGGGCAATCATCACGATGAACTGCTATCGATTTACCGCCACATCACGCTGCGTGAGAATATTGACGCGGTAATGGAAAGTATAAAGGCAATGACCGATCCGCTAAACAACTCGGTAAATGAAAAATGCTCCCGCGTCCGTTCGGCATTTCTTGAAGTGATAACCGACGAACTGGCCAAAAATTATTACATCACGGGAAAAAGAGGTGAGCCCAAAAGAATAACCTTACATCGGGAATTGGTCACTTTTCAGTCAGATAACCAAAGACAATAAACCTTAAATCCGGGATACGATAGTTTGCAAGCCTTGCAAAAGCCAAAACCGGTTGTTTTACGTCATAACTTTGTGCCGTTATTCATCTTTAAAAATTCAAGGTTATGGAAAACAATTATTTAAAAATCATTTTCGTGATTGATGAAAGTGGCTCTATGGCAGGTAGCGAACGAGACGTGATTGGCGGGTTCAACAATTTCATAGAAAAACAGAAGAGAGAGGATTATGGGAAGATTGACGTTTCGCTCTACAAGTTCAACGACAAGGTAAACCGTGTGGTCAATAACCAACCTGCATCGGAGGTGCGTACATTAACCCTCAAGGATTACAACCCGAGCAGTTTTACCGCGCTCTACGATGCCGTTGGTAAGGCAATCCATGAGACAGACAAACAGATAGCACTCATCCCGGAGGCAGAAAGGCCCAACAAGGTGATGACGGTAATCATTACAGATGGAGAGGAAAACGCGTCAAAAGAATATTCAGGAGGAGCCATCAGGTCCCTTATTTCGTCGCGTGAAGAGTTGATGGGTTGGAATTTCATCTTCCTGGGCAGCGGGCTGGATAACTTTGCTGATGCCGATGTTATGGGTGCGAGATACAGGGCCAGGACATCCAAAAAACAGTTCACGGCAGCTATGGATAGAATATCTGATCATAGTTTATTTTTTAGAATTGCCGGCAAAAAAGATGAAAAGGCTGTTTTAGAAAACTTAATGAGTGATTTAAATAAACTGGATGACAAGTAATTGACGGTCTATGTTTCTATTTCAACAATAACGGGATGGTCTGTCATTTCTAAAATGATAGCATCGA
Source organism: Clostridiales bacterium (assembly GCA_012523915.1). Lineage (GTDB taxonomy): Bacteria > Bacillota > Clostridia > Peptostreptococcales > Anaerovoracaceae > JAAYHT01. The sequence continues at coordinate 10,461 of JAAYSU010000227.1, read as the reverse complement.
CATCCCTTTTGATGTCTATGGGGGCAGTACCTGAGGTTGGATCATAGAGGTTCACCAACTGGTATGTTTTGCCTAAATGTATCGTAATCGTATCTGCCCCCCCCAAGAAACGTTCACCCCATAGAACCAGGAAGAAACTCCCATTGCTTTTTTGCAACAACAGATCATGTACAGTATCCGGCTGATCTTGAATTGAATAATTCATCTTCCCTGGAGTATGGAGCTTACCGTCATACGCGAGAATGGTCGTGAAGTTATGCAGGTAATGGGCAGCCTGTTTAGGCGCGTAATCCATTTTGTAGAAAGCATATTTCTCGTGATCCGGTTCATTGCTACGCATTCGCAACAGGTAAATGGCGGTATAGCTCCAACCTCTTTTAAACTGCGATAAATACAAATTCATAAACAGACGCGCCTGCATATCTTCAGTCACTTCTCCTCCCATGGCAATTCCTGTCTCGGTGGTCACTCTCGGAAGAGTCTGAAGCTCTGACTCCGAGTACCCGGGAAACTTTTTCCTCCAGGTCACGCCGTAATTGCCGGCCAATCCATCGACGGGGCAATCAAAACCGGGACTGGCACTCAACCACGTTTGGTTGTCATGCAATCCCGGCCAACTTGGATGTGTGATGTAATTGTGACAATTGGCATAGTCGGCGTATCGCGTTCCAGCTGGCATTATGGTGCCGCTGCCATCGGGAATAGTCAGGAATTGCAGTCCCACGTTATCCGTTTGCGCGCCACCCTCTGAAATACTCCACACCGGATAATCTTTTAGAATAGGGTCTTCCTTTGCAGCCCTGTACAAATTCCTCTGCAGGTGAGCAACCGGTAGCCATGACTTTTCTCCTCCCCCCACCTCGCCTTGGTAATCAACTGTCCAGTTATTGGGTTCGTTGTTCCCTTCAATGGCGAGTAGAACACCAGCTTTGGCTAAAATCCTAGCGGTATCAATAACCGCTGAAACATTATTCCCTCCGCTTAACAGTCCAAACACAATTTTTACACCCGTCTCTTTGTGAAGAGAGATCATATCCTTGGTTGAAATCTTGTCCTCTAATCCACATCTAATCCAGCGAATACCCGTGTACTGAATGGCATCTATCGTCCCGGATAATGTTTCACCACGACCGGTAATACTTGAAACCACCCCGATGCTGTTGAGAAAGTCGTTTGCACTTACAGCCGTTATCCCACCTGACTCTGGCTTTTCAACGTTCGAAACAGTTTTGCACGATGAAAACAGACAGAAAATAATGATGAAACTGCATATTGTCTTGATGCCAGCCATCTTTAAACCTTGTCAGATACAATAAGAAATTATAGAAAAACTATCTCATATAATGAGTCTAAATTCACCGATTACTACTCAAGCACAAAGTGACCAAACGATGTGGGTACATGGAAGTCCGGTTCGCCGCCATATAGAGTTTTGAAATTTTGAATCCACACTGTTTATAACAATAAAAAAATCACGACAGCTGCGCTTTGAGCGTGTCGCATACACCTTTTGGAATGGGGAGGTGGTAAGAAGCGTTGGGGGTGACAAGTGAACAGGTGGAGGTCTTGGAGTTCAGCTTGCGGATGTAGTTCTTGTTGATGATTAAACTGCGGCCGGCACGGATGAAAGCCGGGCTGTTCAACCTTTTTTCGATGTCGCCCAAACGCTCGAAAATCAGCTCTTTCTTGTCGTGCAGCAGCTGTATCTGCGCGTAATTGCCATCGGCTTCAATGTAGACGATATCCTCCTCCGACGCGATAAGCCGCGAGTTGAGCATACGGAACGAGTAGATATTTTTTTGAGATGCATGCTTAATCTCTTTCTCCTCTTGAATCCGCTTTTTGGCCTTTTCGATGGCTTGCGCCAGCTCCACGATATTAATCGGTTTGTTCAGGTAATCGGTAGCCGAGAACCTGATGGCCTTCAACAGGTACTCGGGATCGGTATAGGCGGTGGTGAATATGATTCGCGGCAGTTTACCGGTTTGTTGCAGCTGTTCCAACAGCCAAATCGAGTTTTGCCCCGGAAGCTGGATGTCCAGGAACAAGATCTGCGGTCTGTTCCGCAAAATGCATTCCAGGGCCGACTCGGCATCTTCGCACATGGCCAGAATCTCGATATCGGGATGATAGGTCTCCAGCTTCGACTTTAACGATAACCGGGGCAGCTCTTCATCTTCAACGATAATGCAGGTGTACATGTTGCTACCCTCTTTTTAAATATATTCGTAATGATATGGGACGTACAGTTCAAAGCGCATTCCCGCCGCGTTACCCTGCTCATCCCTCAAATCCACCACCTTTTCCTCTATTTTCTCGCTGTTTTGCTGATTGTACAGTGCTATTTGTCTGGAAAGGATGCTTAAACCTTGACCAACACGGTTTTGCTGCCTGTTTTTCTCTTCGGAAACAGCACGCCCCACCCCATCGTCTTCCACGGAAATACGTACGCCGCTACCTTCATTTTTGATGGAAATGGTTACTTTACCGGCCCTGTTTTTACCCCGTATCCCATGTTTCACGGCATTTTCGGCATAGGTGTGCAGCACCATGTTCGGTATCATAATCTCCTGCCTTACATCACTATCAACGTCTATATCATACGAAAGTTTGTCGCCGTAGCGCATTTTTTCCAACTCGAGGTACATAGATACATACTCAAGCTCATCTTTCAGCGGTCGTTGCGCTTTATCGATATCGTGAAGGGTAATGTTGGTAAAACGGGAATAGGTGGTGAGCAGTTCGTTGGCCTCCTCCTTCGATTTGGTCATGATGAAATACTCGATACCCGCCAACACGTTGCTGTTGAAGTGCGGGATGGATTTCAGCCGCACGGATTGCACGCGGAGCTCGTTCATCTCTTTTTCGCGGTTGGCCTTGCGGATCTCCTTCTCGTGCCTACGTCGCTGATACCGGATGGCGAGACAAGCTATCACCCCCACGAACAGTGCAAAGGCCAGGATCTTAAAAAGCAGTGTCTGCCAAAACGCGGGTTTGATGTATACCGGTAATGAAACCGTTTCGGTTTGTGTTTCAGGCGTTCCGGCATTCGCTTTTAATTCGAAAATATACTTGCCGGGCTTCAAGTTGTTGAAAGTCAACTCTCTATCGGCGACAGGTTGCGACCAGTCATCCTGAAAACCGACCAACCGATACCGGTAGCGCACGTTTTGGGCCGCTGAATAGGACAACCCGATGTAAGAAAATCGCAGGTTCTTTTTCTCGTGCGTGAGTCGTGGGGCCTCCAGATCCTCCTTCTGCCAATTGACGTTGTCAGGAGAGGAGGAAAGCGAAAGAATATAGAGCTTCGGTACCGGTTGTCGCGTAAGCAGTTCATCGGGATTGAAACTGACGAGAGAAGTAACCGATGGCATCCATACCCTTCCCTCTTTATCTTCCGTCATAGAGGCCCGCATCACCTCTTTCCCGGTGAACCCGTTCAGGTGATCATACACGACGATATTATCCAATTCTGTATCTGAAATGTTTATCGCGTTGGAGGTGCCGACAATCAACTTGTTGTTTCGGGTAAAGAAAATGGTTTCGATGGCGCTCCGGAAAGTGTGCATGAGTTGCACCGAGTCCCTCGCGGCGCGGAACAGTCGGTTTTCCGCGGCAAGCCAGACATCGCCCTCGTTATCGTTCGCGAAAACCAGGCATGGCTGCAAAAGATCGCCGCTTACCCGTTTTATTCCATCTTTTGTCACGATAGTGATCCCGTGAGCCCCACCACACCATACATTGCCTTGCTTGTCTTCAGCGATATTGGAATGGATAGCCTGTAAAAGGGTATCCATCGGAGATGTTTTCACTATGTTTCCCTCGGCAGAAATAAGATGTATGCCATCCATCCCGCCCACGGCAACTGTCCCATCGGACAGGGCATACGCGAAATCATAACTTTGAACCGGAAGATTCAGCCAGCGGCTTTGACGGCCATTGATTTTCAATATTTTCCCATTCCCGGGAAGGAAGAGACTCCCCTGCTCCCCTGTAAAATACGCGCTAAACGAATTGCCGCACTCATTGGATGGGTAAGGTTTGTTCTCACTCGAATCATCGTTAAACCGTATAAGTTCCCCGTTATAGCTGCCAATGATTTTGTCGTTACTGCCATCCATCACAACGCCGCGCACCACGTCGCTCCGGTTTTTCAGCCAGTAGTTTTTGAATTGAAGACGGAACAGGTTATACAACCCCTGGTAGGTGGCGACCCATAGATTGCCTTCACTGTCCACCAGCATATCGGTAATTTGGTTGACGCCGGTGAAGAGCGTTTCAATTTGGTCGTTCAACAGCCTGTAAACCGAAAAATTGTCACAGAAGAGTAAGCTCCCTTTAGCATCTACACACAATTTCATGATGCCAACATCGTGTTGGGCATCAATGGATATCATTTTCTCGATGGCATCATGATCAAAACGGTAAATGCCATTGGGAGTTATAAACCAAACGGCATCGCGATAACGAATGAAATTATAGGCGTAATAGCCTGAACAGAAGGCGAGACGCTCCCCCGACAAAGAGAGGATGCTGATGCCATCGGACATCGGGACGTAAATTCGATCGTTCTCCTCATCAACAAATAAACGCCCTGAAAACAGATCCGTTTTCTCAAAATCGGGATGCTCTACTCTTTTCACGAAACCGGTATCGGTTAGCTGAAACAGTGCCTTTTTATTCGAGTAGCTTTTATTCAGTAGGAAATAGTTCGCGGGGAAGTCGCCATGATTGTTTTTGTAGACGTAATATCCCTTGGGAAATTTCCGTGAACGGACGGTATCGGTGTTACGGTCAATCGTGTTTAAGTTTAAGCCGTAAGCTATGATTTCGTGCTGACTGTTTTCTGAAATCCGAACAATATTGCTGAATTCGCCCTCCATGTACCGATGGAAGGTAAAGCCGTCGTACCTGGCAATCCCACTGGTACATCCCACCCAGATAAACCCCCTACTGTCTTGATAAATTGTTTCAAGCGAGTAAGAGGGCAACCCGTCATCGGTGGTATAATGGCGATAGGCATACTCCGACGTGATCAGGTTTTCCTGAGCGCAGACGTTTTGCAGGAAGGAGAAAAGAAGCAGTGCAAAAACAGCGTGTAAAACAAAGCGTAATCTACACATAAAAGAAGCTTTAACAGGATCACATTCTCCCTACAAATATAAAACGTTTCAACTTCTCGACTTCTTTTTTACTGTTATTTCTCACGCGTGCTCAATCTCTTCTCTCTTCCTATGGCAACGAACGTTTACCTGTAAACTGGTCTATTTGATATTCGTAACTAACACGGCTATACATTACGTACTCTGAACTTTTTAATCAAAGTGTTTTCTCGTTTCAAAAAAACTGTCTAACTTCGCCTTTGAAAAAACAGCAAAATTTCAAAGGTGATATGTGCAACGAACATCCCAATACAAAAAATATAACTCTTAAAGAGCGAATAGAGGCATTACCTGAAGACAGCGTACTGTTCCGCTCTGATTTTCCCGAGTATCACTCCGAGTTTGTAGGAAGCACCCTGTCAGAACTGACAAGTAGTGGAGTACTATCCAAGATTGCTCAAGGAATATACGTGAAGCCAAGAAAGAGTAGGTTTGGTTTGCTATTACCATCAGTAGAAAAAGTTGTAAAATCAATTGCTGCTCGCGATAAAGCAGAAGTATTGCCATCAGGAATGACAGCTTTGAATGCATTGGGACTCTCGACTCAACTCCCTATGAGTTATACATATCTAACCACAGGAAGTGAGCGAACTATTAAATTAAACAATCGTCAGGTAGTACTTAAACGAGGTGTACCCAAAAATTTCTGTTATAAAACACGTCTTATTTCTTTATTGGTGCAGGCTCTCAGGGCATTAAAACAAGAAAATATCGGTAATGAAGAATTACGTATAATTCGTGAACTCATATCCAAAGAGCCTGATAAGAATAATCTTGCCAGGGACGTTGACATGATGCCAGTTTGGATGAAAAGAATCGTGAAACCGATGCTTAATAATTAATTGAAAAGAAATTATGGGAAGATTGTGGTTGAATAATAATATACTAGATCGTCTGGCAATGCTGCAACAGACGGAGATCGGTCATCCGGGGGTCAATCAGGTAGGAATAGAAAAAGATTGGTGGGTAACTGTAACTCTAAAGGCTCTGTTCCTGACTGAGTGTTGCGAGTCGTTGATTTTCAAAGGCGGGACTTCTCTTTCAAAAGGCTTCAATCTAATTGAACGCTTTTCTGAAGACATTGATTTGGCTATTAGCCATTCATTTTTCGGAATTGAGAAAACAAGCAAAAATCAACGTGAAAAATTGCGCAAAAAAGCCCGTGCTTATATTCACGATACACTCTCAATACAATTGGATGATAAGTTGAAGGAAATGGGCGTTTCCGGCAATAGCATAGAGAATGTGACAAAAGAGCAAGGTAAGGATGGGGAGTGGCGTTTAATAGATTCTGATAGGGACCCGACGGTCAATTTTTGCACTATCCTTCAATTATCGAAGATACAATAGCTTATATTCCTCCTCGTGTAAAGATTGAGGTTAGTGCTCTTGCGATGGGTGAACCAACGGAGTCGCGAGATATCCATTCTTTGATAGAGGAGAGTTTTGAAGGTGAAGATACCAGTGCTAATTGCAAAGTAAGAACCGTAGTGCCAACCCGTACTTTCTTGGAAAAAATATTCCTGCTGGCCGAAGAATTCCAAAAGGAAAAGCCGAGAAGCCTAAGAATGTCTCGCCACCTATACGATCTTGAGAAACTTATGGACACACAATATGGACGTGAAGCCCTGTCTGATAACTCACTCTATAACGCTGTAGTGGAGCATCGCAGGACTTATTATGCCCTGAATTATGTCAATTATGATCTTCACAATCCTTCCACTATCAATTTTATGATCCCCGAGGAAGAAATAGAGCAATGGAAAACTGATTATGCTGAAATGAAACGTTCTTTCATTTATGGTCAATCGCTAGAGTTCGAGGTTCTGATGCAGAGGATAAAGGAATTGCAAAATAGAGTGAGAAATATGTAGTATAAACATTCTGCAACTCGCAACACGTACCCTACCGGTACCACCCCAAAGTTATGGAAGTTTACCGGGGGTGGAGGTAGAACAGGTCCAACAACATGGACGATTACTGACTGTTTTAAAAACGCCAATGTAAGCAACTACGGCGATATCCCAAACCATTGGAAGGGACTATAACGCCCTCCCTCGATCAACAGATCCCTCTCGTCCCGGTGGCGAGAGGGATTTTTTTGTGCGCTACGCGTACCATACCTCTAAAGGGTGCAAATCCCGAACGTCTCTGCCAATAGGAAACCTTAGTCAATGTCAAAAGACAGGAAAATAAAGGTTCATTTTTCAGTTCGTGTATCAAATCGGGGGCTTCATGTAGCCGTAAGGCACGTTCATAAAGCACCTGTTAAAATAGTTGCACACCCTTTGGTTACTTCCTAAAATTGTAGCCGATAACATGGGTTTTGAACGTTCGGAACCGAGATTTTCGAAAGAGATATATCAAATAAACCAGTTTCGACACAACAACTTACACCAAAAATGAAACCACAACAGTTTAATCAACCAGTTGAACGGCAAGAAGCCGCGGTTGAGCCCTACGTGGCTCCCGCCATTGAAGTCATCGATATCGAGTTGCAACAGAATATCCTCGAAGGATCAGGATTTACTTTACCTTCTGATCCGGATGACGGGGGCGATTTATAACGAACAACTATGAAAAAAATTAACGTTATTATCACGATTGTAAGCCTGTTGACAATCCTCTCTACCGGCTGCAAAGAGGACACTTTATTGCCTGAAAGTGTCATGAAAAAGGGAGTGCTCTCGCTCAGCGTTACGAAACCTTCCCATGACGAGGCTTCGGTCACGCGCATCAGCGTTTCAGAATCTCCCCAAAACAGCAGGCAATTGCAATACAAGTGGGTTACAGGCGAAACCGTTCACCTCTGTTTCGTTCAAGGCAACACGAAAGCAATAGCTTCCGCTACCGTGCAAAGTGTATCGACAGATGGGCGTACAGCCACGTTCTCCCCGGTAACGATACCCCAGGAGATCAACGACGGCGATTTCACGGTTATCGGCTCCAATGATCTACAAGAATCAGGTGGAGGTATGGATGTCAATAATCCCACCCATATTCACCTGCCCCTTTCCGATTGGTACTGGACTTCGTTGGAATCGATCAGCGACAATGGCATGCGCTTTTACTTTACATCGCAAGTCACCGGTTATCAAAGAGGGGGTGCCGTTAACGTGATCTCTCAATTCAAACCCTTGGGTTACTTCTTGTGCATCAAAATCAAAAATATCTCCGATAATCCAATTCATATTAACGAGTTGTCATTAAAAAGTACGGATGGAACCCTATGGGTGGGAAACTCCGGAGAAAATGTTGAGAACCATCCCGCGGTATTCGATGCCCTAGCGGAAGAGTACCTGAACAAAGACGCGTCGGATACCCGCCGATTTAATGTAAACAAAGATTTGTCGGCAAACGAGATAGCGCAAATCGATGCCTGGTCCATCCCGCTGGATAATGAAGCCGATGTGAAGCTCAGCATGGAGTACGGTGAGGCGAATACACTGGTTACCACCACTGCTACCAAGCACATCCCCATACTGCAGGTCAACAAACGGTACTTCCTTTACGGCTTATGGGAGGACGGAAACAAACTCTCGTTCACGGATAGAGATTTCACACCCCAGACGGACAACTATAAAGTTACCTTCACCACCAATAAATCGGTAGGAGAAGAGTTAGGAATAGGCGTAGATGCCGCGGAAGCCTACCGTGCCGCTGTTTGGATTGACCTCAACAACAACGGTGTGAAAGACCAGGGAGAAGCCATTACCAACTTCGGCCTCGATAGCTGGGAATTAGGATATTACGCCATACAAAACCAGACCATAACCATTTACGGAAAACTTACTAAGTTAAGTCTAAACGCGTGTGGGTTGACATCACTCAACGTATCGGAAGAACCGTTCCTTACCCGGCTTCTTTGTGGCAGTAATTCATTAAGTGCATTGGATATTTCCAATAATAAAGAATTGTCATTGTTATATTGTGCTTTTAACAAATTGAGCGCGCTCGACCTCTCATGGCAGACAAAGCTTGTATCGCTCTCCTGCGCGAGCAACCTGTTTACGCAACTGGATGTGACGAATTGTGCCCTCCTTACTTATCTCCAATGTGAAAACAACCGGTTGACCGGGCTTGATGTTTCTCAGAATCCTGAGTTGTACAGGTTGTGGACAAACAATAACAAACTCACCGGGTTAAGTGTTGCGGCTAATACAAAGTTGGCTGAATTGCGTTGTTCAGAGAATACCCTTACAGCATTGGACGTTACCAACAATCCGGAATTAAAGGAGTTCTATTGTGACAAGAATCAATTGACGGCGATGAATCTTGCAAGCAATCTGAAATTAAAAGATTTTAGATGCCAAAATAACCTGCTGACGGGATTGGATCTCTCTAATAATACGTTATTGAAAGAGCTCCGATGTTCAAACAACGAACTTACATCGTTGGATTTATCCAACAAGGCGGAATTGGCTTACCTGTGTTGCGACAACAACGACCTCACTTCCCTGGATCTCTCGGACAGCCCGAAATTAACCGCACTATACTGCCACAACAACAAGCTTGTCGAGTTAGACCTAACGGTAAATACCCTGTTGACCCGGGTGGATTGTTACAGCAATAAAATAAGCGGTACCGCGATGACGACGTTAATGAATTCATTGCCCGATCTGACCGGTAAAACGGCAGGAAAGCTAATACTAATCGACAACAAAAGGTTGCCTTACAGCTATCATGCTGATGGAAATAACGCAACCGTAAGCGACGTTAATATTGCAACCGGGAAAAATTGGTTGGTATATGACAATAACATGGGTTGGCTAATACCATTCCCCGGCTATTGATAACGAGCGAAATTCTGTTCCGTTGCACCGCCACCAATGCCCCCACCAGACTGGTAGAGATAGTGCAGGGGAAGTAACAGGCAAGTTGAAAAGTGCAGGAGTTATCGGGCACGATGAATATAACAGAATCAATTTTCTCGTAAAAAAACAAAAAAAACATCCCTTCTTGAACAAGGTTTTAAACTATTCCACCCAAAAGCCGTCTGATGAAATAGTTCATTGAAATTAGACTATTTCTCGCCATGGCATAGTACAAGTAAACTTGTCCTCTGCTCATCTGGCTTAACGAAATAGTTCATTGAAATTAGACTATTTCTCGCCATGGCAGAGTACAAGTAAACTTGTCCTCTGCTCATTTGGCTTAACGAAATAGTTCACTGAAATTAGACTATTTCTCGCCATGGCAGAGTACAAGTAAACTTGCCCTCCGCTCATTTGGCTTAACGAAATAGTTCACTGAAGTTAGACTATTTCTCGCCATGGCAGAGTACAAGTAAACTTGCCCT
>JAAYSU010000193.1 GCA_012523915.1 Clostridiales bacterium | reverse complement strand
TTGCATTTTTGACTGCCAATTATTGCACTTTTAGATTACCATAAACAGCTTATGGGCAGTTTAAAGGCAAACGGTAAGTAGGGTTTTAGGTAATTACCGTTTGCCTATTGATTATTAAGCTATCAAGTTTATTGATTATATATAATTTATAGAATGTTTGCATAAATTATACCAAATTTTTGATGTGATTGTAACTAGTTGTATAAAAAAACATAAGATAAATTAAAAAACAAAGGAGCATAACCATGCCTAACAATGATGATATAATGTCGGTACCCTACTATTTGACATACGAACAAATGAATATTATTAATGAGTTTAGAATGGATTGGCTGCAGCTTGTTTTATGGACCTGATTTTATCTTAACAGCATAAGTTTACCCTATGTTGCAAGTAAACTATATCAGGAAGTACCTTTAGGCTTTTACAAATCCATTAGTACTTTTTACGGAGATGCTAATGCTCAGGAGTTATTGGACCTTATATCTAGACATATATCTTTACTTTGGGAATTAATCGGTTATATGATCAGTAATGATAACGAAAATGTTAGCGCAACAGTGACTGAGCTATACCAAAATGGTAATGATATATCTGTCTTTCTTGGGCGTTTAAATCCATTTTGGCTTCAAGAAAACTGGAGGCTTTTACTAACCAGGTATATAAGTCTTACAATTCAGGCCGCAAGAGATACAGTGGCAAAAAACTATGAAAGGGCGATTAGAATTCATGATACCTTACATCGCCATGCGATTGTTATGGGAGATTATATGGCCTTGGGTATAATACTAGATTCTTATCTGATGTTGACTAATTAACAAGAAGCAATGTATAATCAATTAATTAATAATTCTGAAAGTATTATGCATAGCGAGGTAACCATATGTTATTTAATCAATCAGATTTGCATTTTATCCAAAATACAGCTCGTGTCTATCAAGATATGGTTAAGGATGTTTTGGATAATATCTCCCAGATAGATAAGATAGCTATTAAAACTAATCTTCTAGCTCTTAATGCTACTATAGAGACTATACATGCATCTGAACTTTTGGCAAGTTTCGAAAATATTATAGGGAACAATTTGCTGATACAGGCAAAGATATTATCTAAAATACTTGAGTATGACCCTGATTTCATAAGGCAAGATGGAGTTAAATTTGCTAAAGAATGCGGCATAGAGGAATTTTATGTTACCGACGAAGAAGGCAAGGTTGTCTTTACTAACCGGAGCAATAAACAGGGTACTATTATAAATACGCCTGAAATTATTAAGGTGATTGGAGACCCTGGCGCTGAGATTGTCTTACCTTCAACGTCAAGCCTTGTTGACGAGTCACGGTATAAAGTGGTTGGGGTAGGGAGAACCGATATGCCGGGTTTAATTCAACTTGCTGTTCATTTTATTAAACCAAAGGGGCAAGAGGCAATTGATGGCTTTGGTGTTGTAGCCAATGAAGCGAAAAGGCTTTCTGATATGTCAAACCAAGTTTCGGACAAGTTGAATTTAGAGGCGAAGGAACTGGAAAAGAGAATTGATAAATTAAAAGAACTGTCTGATAACCTTAGTAATATAGAGGTGACAAAAGCTGAGATTAAACAGATAAGTGAACACATTAATCTAATTAGCCAATTTTTTAATAACATACTTTATCTTCTAATGAATCTAACAAACATTGCAAGACAAACCAGTCTGCTTGGAGTAAGAGCATCTATTGAAGCAGCAAATACAATAAATGAAAAATTAGAATTTGATACTTTACTTAACATACATATGGTGATTGAAGCTAAGCTTTCCGCTATTTTATTAGAAAGCAAACCAAATGTAACTAGTGAGGAGCTGACTGAAATAGCAGATTACTGCAGGATAGGGGAGTACTGGATTACGGATGAAAAAGGTTTAGTAGAACTTACTAATGTTGAGGGAGGAGTAGGATTTGCCTTCACAAATGAAGGCCAAACTGCACCCTATATGAGAATATTAAAGAACCCTGATTTAGTAGTTACACAACCTCCTGCGGTAAGAGATCTAGATGGCAAGGTATATAAGTTTGCGGCTGTTGGAAGAAAGGATAAGCCGGGCATACTCCAAATTGGAAACCCTTCGAAACTATATGGAGAAAACACTGCTCAAGGATTTCAAGAGGTAGCAAAGCAGATAAAATATTTGGCTGAGCAGTCAATGAGCACAACGAATGAAATAGTAGATTTGATAGAAGATATGAAAAAGAATACGGAAAAAACAGTAGATTTTATAGTAAAAATGTAAAAGGCCCCGTTTGACGGGGCTATAATTATGCTTCTTCTTCAGATACTTTCTTAATCTTAACGCCGGAGCGCTTAGGACTGTCGTTTGGTAAAACAAAGGCTAAGATCAAGCCTAATATAGGCAAGAAAGATATTATGTTCATAGCAACGGGCAGTCCGAAAAGGTCTGCTATATATCCCAGTAATGTAACACCGACTGAACCTGTACCTACTCCTAATCCCATTACCAGTCCTGAAGCGAGTCCAATGTTGTTAGGAAGAAGCTTCTGTCCGTAGACAACTGTTATGGAGAAGGTTGATATCAATGAAGCCCCGACAATAAATGCGAAAATGGATATCGCTTTCCCGCCCAGGTATAGGAAGGGAAAGATGCCTATCAAGGATATAATCATCGATAGAACCAGTCCGTTTCGTCCGCCGAAGCGATCAGCGAAGGGCCCTCCTATTATTGTACCAATTGCGCCTGCTATTAAAAATATACTTACTAAATATTCTGGCTCTGTAATACCCCTGAAAGTAGGGAAGTAAAAAGGAATGAAATATATCAATCCTGCATGTATCCATGATCTCACAACGACATAAAATATTAGGAATAATAAGCTGATTTTCTTTGATTGTTTCTTATCATCGCTTATAATTTCAGTGACTTCTTTAGTTTTTTCTTTAGAAGAATTTTCTTTCAGTATTCTACTGAATTTAGGCATTAAGAATAAAAATACAATGGCTGCTACTAAACCGGGGATGATAACTCCGGTTATTGATTTCAGTCCTGAAAAACTTAAAAAGAACATAGCTAACATTGGCCCAATGCCGAAGCCTAAGTTACCGCCTACAGAAAATATTGACATCGAAGTTCCGGCCTTACCTTCTTTGCTTACTAAATGTGTAAGCTTTGAGCCTTCAGGATGGTATCCTGCAACTCCTATACCACTTAATAGTACAGCTAGTAATAGTAGTTGATAGGAACTAATTATTCCTGTAAGTGCCAATCCAAAACCGGATAGGAAAAGTCCAAGGGGCATCAGCCAGGGCATGCTGAAGCGGTCGCTTAACACTCCGAAAACCGGCTGGATAATAGCTGAACTGAATGTAAATGTCAGTGCGACTACGCCTACCTGTAAAAAGCTAAGGTTCAATTTATCCGTTAGCAAAGGCATTATAATTGGTAGAATGCCTTGACCTAAATCGACAATAAGGTGGCCAGCACTCAAGATATATATATATGGATTTAACAATTTTTCGCCTCATTTCTATATGTAATATTTTCCATCTATTATTGATACCAGTTCGTTTATTATACAACTTTGTTTATAAAAAAACAACTCACTGGCTGTATTATTCTTGGCCTAGTTTGTATTTTTGTAACATATACTTTCATAGTTAAATATATTGATTATATCACTAAAGGAGTTTTGGATATGTTAGAAAGAATCTTATTTGACCCTGAATGTATTACATATAGTCAAATGAACCTGATCTTCAATATAAGAATGTACTATCGAAGATTAACAAGCTGGACCTGGACATATATTATCAGCAGGTACTTTGGAGTAGGTTCTCCACAAGATGTATTCAGCCTTTTGTATCTTGAAACTTTAGATATCGGAGATATGCTCAGGATGATTTTCGGTCGTGTGTTTTCGGAGAGTTATAGCCGGATTGCAGGTCAATATCCGATTGCATTAAGGAACTTAATAGATGCCCAAATAAGGGGAGATATAGATGCAATTGATCTCTATATTGAACGTCTCTACAACAATGTGGAAAGGAGGGCATCCTATATAGAAAGCATAAATCCTTACTGGACGGCGGAAGAATATAGAGAACTGTTCTATACTTACAATATGTATATTTTAGAATTAATAAACAGTATTATCTTATCGGATTATTCAAGGTTAGTGGAAACCTTTGACCAGCTTAAAGATCATACCAACAGGATGGGAGATGTGTTTGCAGAAGGAGTATATTCCTTTATTCACTCCGGCATACCCACTGACTACGAATCAGCGGAAGATGTTCAATGCATAACATATGAACAAATGAATGAGGTCTATAATATAAGGATGCTCTGGTTTGAACTTGATACATGGATCAGGAATTATTTTCTCAGTGCTTTCCTGGGAATTGGCATTGAATTCGATATTTTAGAACGTTTGAGGCGGGTAATGGACGATTTTATAGGCGCAATCGGAAAAATCTACGGGGACGAGTATGCAGACGAGTCGCGGGAAGCGCTTTATGAGTATTTTGAACTCCTGAAAGCCTATATTAATGCACAGATCAGGGGAGATGTTGAAGAATTAAACCGATTGGTTCCACTTTTATATGAAAACGCCGAGAGAAGGGCAGGTTTAATAGCAAGAATTAATACCATCCTGGATGAATCGGAATGGAGGGACAGGTTCAACATCGAAATTCGATACACTATTGAAGAAGCAGTTAGTTTCATTAGCGGTAATTATGCGGAGAGTGTAAGAATATATTCAAGGCTAATGGATTTAGCAGAAAGCTTAGGTAATTTCTTTGCAGTAGGACTGTTTGACTTTCTTTTTTCACAACGAGACCGTTAATATTTCACTTAAGGAGTTTTTGATATGCCGGACAATAACGTTTTTAACCCTGAATGTATCACATTCAGCCAAATGAATTTGCTTTTTAATGCAAGAATTTACTTTAGAAGGCTGACTATCTGGGTCTGGGCATATATTATCAGCAGGTATTACGGAATAGGTTCGCCTCAAGACCTATTTAGTCGCTTATATCTTGAATCTATGGAAATCAGTAATATGCTGACCTTTGTTTTTGGCCGTGAATATTCGCAGCAATACAGTGAGTTACTCAGTGATTTTTCAATTGGACTCAGCGATTTAATTACGGCACAGCTGGAAGGAAATGCTGCGGAGGTAAACAATGTTGTTGATAGGATGTATGATAATGTTGCGATAAGGGCAGCTTTTTTAGAAGAATTAAATCCCTACTGGAATGCAGAACAATATAGAGAATATTTCGGAGTTTACTTAACATATATATTTGAGATAATAAACAGCATCATAGCAGGGGATTTTACTAAGATAATACAAACTTTTGACCTGCTTAATGACCATACTAACCTCATGGGGGATCAGTCAGCGCAGGGGATGTATTACTACATCACATCAGGTGTGGGTACTGATTATGAAGCTATGGGAAATGTGCCATGCATTACATATGATGAAGTAAATCAAATCTATCAAGTAAAGATGGTTTGGTTTGAACTTGCCACATGGACCAGAAACTATTTACTTAGCGAATTTATTGGAGTTGGCGCTCAAGATGAGGTCTTTGAGCGTTTGAGGCATGTATTTGACAATTATGTAAATACCATGAGAGAAATCTATGGAGATGAATTTGCAAATGAGTCTCAGGAAGTACTTTATGGGTATTTAGATCTTTTAAGAGCCTATATTGATGCACAAGTAAGAGGAGATGAAGAAGAATTAAACCGTTTAATCCCCCTATTATACGAAAATGCTGATAGGAGGGCGGCATTAATAGCTTCAGTTAATCCTATTTGGGATGAGGAGGAATGGAGAAATAGGCAAAATAATAATATAAGATATACAATTGAAGAAGCGGTCAGCTTCTTGAGTGAAGACTATGCACGAAATATTGGAATATATTCGAGACTCATAGATTTGGCAGAAAGCACAAGTAATTACCTTGCAATAGGATTATTTGATCATTTCTTTTCACAGAGAATAAGCAATCCTTAGGCTGTTGCTTAAAGATATATTTTTTTGGAAAATATGATCCTCCCTTGCTTAATCTTTCAGTTTGTAGTATCTTTTTAACTTGGATATTAAGAAAGGGAGGATGAAATGGCAAACTACAATAATCAATCTAGCATAGCAAATCCATCACCTTTGGGTCTGCTTGGCTTTGGTATGACAACAGTACTGTTAAATCTACATAATGCAGACATCATACCACTTTCAATTGTAACTGTTGCAATGGGTTTTGCATTAGGCGGTGCAGCACAGATAATAGCCGGAATCATGGAATTTAAGAAGAATAACGTTTTCGGTGCAACCGCATTCACTTCTTATGGATTCTTTTGGTGGTCCTTGATAATAATTTGGATAAATCCTTTTGAAAAAATTGCTGCAGCAGATAAGATTAGTATGGGTTTTTATCTTCTGCTGTGGGGAATCTTTACTCTGTTAATGTTTATAGGTACATGGAAAATTAACCGTTCTCTACAGGTTGTATTTCTAACATTAACAGTTCTATTCTTCCTATTGGCAATTGGAGACTTTACTGGAAACCACCTAATTAACCTAATAGCAGGATGGGTAGGAATTATTTGTGGACTCTCTGCTATTTATACAGGCCTTGCACAAGTTATAAATAATGAATACGGAAAAGAAATATTACCGTTATAATTAATAAAGAAGAAAAGAAGAGAGGACATGTTATGCATGACCTCTCTTTTCCTTTATCTTCCTTGTCCATGATTTTCACCCTGCCCTAGTGCCATTAGGAACTGTTCTTTCTGGTTGAGCTAATACAGGAACGATGCCATCTGCATATCCGACATCAAATAACATGCCTTCGGATATTTCTCCCGCCATTTTCTTGGGAGCAAGGTTAACAACAAATAATGCTTGCTGTCCTTCTATCTCCTTCGGATTTTCCCTTTCGCCTTTCATTCCGACCAATATGTTTCTTTTAAAATCACCAAAATCAACAGTAAGCTTTATTAACTTATTGGAATTTTCTATGTCTTCAACTGACACTATTGTTCCTACTCTGATATCTATCTTATCAAGTAGATCTAACGTAATATCGGGTTTAACTGGAGCACTCATTTGAATTACCTCCTATATTTTTTAATCAGTGTTATTGACTTTATCGACTACAATAATATGAATTCCTGCGCCTTTTATAGAGGAATTTATTATAAGTTTATCATCAACATTTTCTAAGCTTACCTGTGCCTGAGGTTCTGTATTCAGCATATGGGTCCAGCTTTCTGCTAGGGGGAAACTTTCAGGGAAACCCAGATTGGACATATGTGCAAATATTGAATTGGTATTTGACAATGCATATTTTGCTATAACATATTGACCTGGCTCTACAGGAATATTGAAGTCAAGGTGGAGTTCATCCTTAAAGGAGTTTATTATATCATTTGCTTCGTAGACGCCAGTATTACGCAGGCAAAGGTTCTTTATATCATCATTATAATTCACAACAACCAGTGTATAAGAATCTTTTTTTGGTAAATCATTTTTTATTACATAATAATATTTCCCCCAGTAAAGGAGTTCCCCTTTTATATTCTTAAGAAGCCTATAAGCGTAAAAAGAAGGCTTGGGGACAAAAGACGAAGTAAGTACGGAAGGAGCTCCTTTTAATATCTTTAAGGGGTCGCCCTGATCACGTAATCTACAGTGCAATATGTTTTCTTCCGAAGCAAAATAGTTACGGAATATGTGTATAGCTGAGGCTATAGAGTCATATCCTGCCGAAGAAACAGAGGAAAAATCGACATCATACAGGGTAGATACTTCGTAACCGATGAAACTTAAGCGGTTAGCAATCAGGGTAGTCGTTGTTTCGCTGTCTCCCTGGCGGCAAGCAATAACAACCTTGGAGGCATTAAGGTCATATAGCATATTAAAAAGCCGTTCACCCATTATGTGATAATCTTCTTGCGTAATAACCACTTCAAGTGAATGCTGCTTATTTATAATAGGAGCCTTCTTGGAATCCACATCAACATTAAGGTGCAGGCGATCTATGACTGAAGGGCTTTTATCCTGATCACTTACAGCTGACATACATCTTCTTATGAGATTTATTGCCTGCCCGTCAGAAAGCAGTTCGATTCTTGGAGGCCTTTGGTCACTTAAAATATGCGCTTTATAGAGCTGGCGGTATTCCTCAGGACTGTGTTTAAACCATTTCTTAAAAAATTTTATATAATAAGAGGTGCTTGAAAAGCCAACGTCTTTTGCTATCTCACTAATCTTACGGTCGGTTCCTAAGAGGAGGATTTCCGACATTTCAACCCTGGCAAAACAGAGAAACTCTCTAAAGTTTATACCTATATAATCACGGATAAGGTGCGAAAGGTAAAAGGTGCTTAAATGTTCTCTTTCGGCCAAATCTTTGAGAGTAATTTTGCTTGCGTGATTGGCGTATACATAATTTATTATCCTACTAACCCGCTCAACGATTACAGGATTATCGTTTTTGAAATTTACAACAACCTGGCCATCGAAGGCAAACAAGTTGTAGTATTGGTTGAGATATTTTATTACATCAATCATCTGTTCTATACAGGTATTTTTGTAATTAAAGCTTCTTTTTTTGTATTCCAATAGGATGCAGAGAAGCATTTTCTGCAGTATATCCATCTTGAGATGTTTATCATCCTTTACGTAGGTCATGAAACATGCTTTAGGTAAGGTAGGAAAGTATTGAGTAAAGAAGCGGTTACTAATCTGTATAATTGCTACAACATTCTCTTTATCTGTTGCGGTCATACCATGGATTTCATGACCGCTGTTGGTAAAGATATCTCCTTCTTTCAGAAGGTAATTATGGCATACGTTCTTCAGATGGACTTCCCCCTTGAGAACAAAGATAAAATCAACATCCTGATGATAATGAAAAGGATATTCTTCTACTTTTGCAATTCTTATATTTATAGGAAAGTCATCTTGATATGTTGTCTGTTCAAGTAACACCCAAATAGCCTCCTTAGAAAACAATGAACTAGCATCAATTATACAACAGATCAGTCAGAACAGCAAACTAATTAGTGTTTACAGCAAACTAATTGTTGAATCGTAGTTGTATGTAAAATAGCCTAATTAGACTTTTTTAGTCCTAAATTAAATAAAAATTTATATGTAAATTTCCAATTCCGGTAACAAAATAATAAGAAAAAATAGCAAGTTAACCCTTGTCTTCAATTTTTACAAAATGTACTCTTTAGAGAAGGTGAAAAAACGGAAGGGGGAGAAGACGTTGACACCCAGAATTAAGAGGATGAGAGAAAAACTTTTCAGTACTACTCCAAAAATCACGGCAGAAAGACTGGTGTTGGCAACTGAAGCATATAAAAAGTTTGCTGGAGAAGCAGTACCTATTTTCAGAGCCAAGGTTGTTAACTACATCATGGAGAACATGACAACACTCATCTTTGATGATGAGCTAATTGTAGGAACAGCAACTAATGCATATAGAGGTGCTAATCTACACCCAGAATTCCAGTCAAGTTCGTGGTATGTTAGTGATATTGATGAATTCTCAACAAGAAGCAAAGACCCATATGATATTTCACCAGAAGATAAAGAGACTATACTTGAAACCCTAAAGTATTGGGAAGGTAAATCCATGGAAGATTTGGCAGAGCAAGTACTTCCAGCCCATATTAAAGAACTTGAAAAAGACGACATTATATGTGTAGGTCTTGAGAATGGTGTTTCAGGTGAAACTGTATGTAATCACGAAAAAATTCTTACTGTAGGAATGAGAGGATACATTGAAGAGTGCCAGGCAAACATCGATAAAATGGTGCCCAAGAGCATGGAGGACCAAGCTAAGATAGATTTCTGGAAGGCATGTATCATTCAAGCAGAAGGACTTATTACTTACGCCAACAGAATGGCTGATGAGGCTGAAAGAATGGCTTCAGAATGTACTGATGAGAAGAGAAGGCAGGAACTTCTAACTATTGCAAAAAACTGCAGAATTGTTCCTGAGCATCCACCACAGAATTTCCATCAGGCACTTCAGGCAATTTGGTTCGTACACGTTTATTTCTACATTGAAGTCTGTACTACTGCATGTGGATTCGGTAGATTCGATCAATACATGTGGCCTTTCTATAAAAAAGACGTAATCGACGAGAAGAACATAACTAGAGAAGAAGCTCTTGAATTATTGGAATGTCTATACCTAAAGTCATGTGAAGTTTATGAAGTAAGAGATAGCTGGTATGCTACCTCATTCGCAGGATATCCAATGTGGCAGATCTTAGTCGTAGGCGGACAAACCCGAGATGGCAAAGATGCAACAAACGATTTGTCATTCCTTTGTTTGGAAGCAGCAGATGAACTTCAGACAACACAGCCTGTAATGGCCGTAAGAGTCTGGGAAGGAACACCTAAAGAATTGATTAAGTTCGGATGCAAGATGATTCAGGAAGGACAGGCAAATCCAGGATTCTTTAATGACGAAGCAGGAATAAAGATTGCCCTTAAAAAAGGAGGAACCTTAGAGGAAGCAAGAGACTGGACAATTGTTGGTTGTGTCCAGCCAGGTCCAGGGGGTGGTGGAACAGATGGTTCCCCTGATGCAGGATATGTAAACATGGGCAAGATGATTGAATTTGTTCTCCACAATGGTGTAGATCCTGTTACAGGCAAGCAAGTGGGACTTAAAACTGGTGATCCCAGAGAGTTTAAGAATATAGAAGAATTTAAGGATGCTCTTAAAAAACAGATTATCCATCATTACGATTTGATCAGAACTGGATACAACATGATGCAGAGCATTCATATGAATAGATACCCAGTAATCTTCGCATCAATGGTAACCAAGGGATGCGTAGAAAGGGGTAAATCCGTACAGCATGGTGGAGCAAACTACTCAACAGCTGGCATGTATGTTACGGGAGCCGCAAATCTGGCAGACTCCATCGCGGCAATTGAAAAAT
>JAAYSU010000192.1 GCA_012523915.1 Clostridiales bacterium | reverse complement strand
CCACCATCAAAATACTTTGCCCTATAGTCATAAAATTCTGATGATGGAATAATCTCTCCTACCGCACTGGCTTCAGGATAATCATTTCCTAAAACTGAAATCTCAATTTCTCTGCATTCGATACCTTGTTCTACAATAATCCGGCGATCATATGTAGATGCCAGTTTTAAAGCTTTGAGAAGCTCCTCTCTGTCATATGCCTTTGTAATCCCGACACTTGAACCCATGTTTGAAGGCTTAACAAAGACCGGATATAGAGTTTCTTTTTCTATTCTATTAACAACTTCATCTTGGTAGTGCAATAATTCTTCCATCATTACCGCCACATATGGCCCCTGCGGTAATCCGGCATGACCGAAAATGGTTTTAGCGAGTATCTTATCCATAGCCAAAGCAGAACCCGTTACCCCACATCCCGCATAGGGGATATCTATCATCTCAAATAGGCCCTGGATAGTTCCATCTTCACCATAAGGTCCGTGTAAAATAGGTAAGGCAAAATCGATGTGCTCTTTCAAATTGGTTAGTCTATATTTTTCAGGATCATTAGCTAAGGCTTCTTTAGCAATATCCTGCCAGCTTCCTTCTTCTATCTTCTCAACGGGACCGTCGTATAGCAGCCACTCACCTTCTTCGGTGATTCCTATCATAACAACTTCATAACGGTTTCTGTCTACTGCATTTATAACCGATGTGGCTGACATTAAAGATACCTTATGTTCCCGTGATCTCCCCCCAAATATAATACCCAGTTTTATCATCATAAAAACTCTCCAATCCTACATTTGTATGATTATATTATAGCACAGTAAACAATTATTCTAAATTATTATCATTATTCTCTTTTTGTTTCTTCCTCTGCTCTTTTATCTCCTTAGCCCTTACCGCTACACGTAAAAGCATATCTAAATGCTCCTTGTCAAAATGATATCTCTTAGTGCAGAACTGGCAAGTTAATTCTGCTTCTTGGTCCTCTTCAGCTATATCCCTTAATTCATCTTCACCTAGGCTCAATAAAACTTGTTCTAAACGAGCTACAGAACAATCACAATCCCATTTTATATCCCTATATTCCATAGCTTTTACTTCAAACTCTTGGGGCATGCTTTCAAATATCCTATTTAAAAGCTCATCGCAGACTGACTCCTCTGTCTTAGGTCCTATATCAGTAGTAAGCTCTTCAACTAGGCTGCTTATAGGGGGTATTCTCTGCAAAAGAGCCTCTAATGCATCTATTGACTCGTCAAGGGCATCAGGTAACACCTGTATAATCATTCCTCCTGAAGCCAAGACAGAACCATCAGTGTCTATCTTAACTCCTAAAGCTACTGAAGTAGACTGCTGTTCAGATAAAAAGAAATATGCAGTGAGATCCTCTGCAATCTCTCCGCTTACAAGATTTATTCTCCCTACATAAGGCTCCTTTAAACCCTGATCTTTTATAACCGTTAGCGTACCCACTCCCACAGCACGGCCTACATCAAGCTTGTTGTCAGCCCTTAATGGCAGGTCTATATCCCCATTAGATATATAGCCTTTTACCCTACCTAATCCAGATGCTGTTGCAAGTATTTCACCTGCAGGCCCGTCTCCCTTGAACTGTACAGTAAGCTTATCCTTTTCATTCTTTAGCATTAAACCCATAAGCCCTGCCCCAGTAAGAACCCTACCTAAAGCAGCGGTTGCTACTGGTGTAGTATTGTGGACCTTTCTGCCTTCTTCAGCCAAATCTGTAGTGATAGCTAAATATACGCGAAACGAACCGCTTCTATCCATTCCTATTACAACTTTATTCATTTCTAAACCATTCCTTTACGCTCTCTTCCATCTCATCTATTATCGAATTCGATAGTTCTTCTGAATCACTCTTAGCAGAAAGGTAGATCTTTAGTTTTGGCTCTGTTCCCGAGGGTCTTACAATCAGACTGCTTCCATCTTCAAGTACGTACTCTAGCACATCAGCCTTGGGTAAATCTATTTTGTAATAACCTGCAATCATATCACATGCTCTAGCAATTACCCTTCTTTGTGATTTCAAATAGTCAGCTACTTCTACTACCTTCTTACCTGCAATGAGAACTGGAGTATTATCTCTCAATTCCTTCATTATCGATTCCATCTTAGATATTCCGGATGGACCCTCAAAGTTATATTCAACCAACTTATTTTTATAATACCCATATTTATCATAAAGTTCATTTAATCTATCCAATAAAGTTTTATTCTCTTTTTTGTAATAAGAAGCTGCCTCACATACCAGCATAGCAGCACATACAGCGTCCTTATCCCTAACGTAAGAACCTACTAAATAACCATAGCTTTCTTCAAAACCAAAGATGAAACGATCTTCTTCACCCTTTGCTTCCAATAGACCTATCTGCTCGCCGACAAACTTAAAGCCGGTCAAAACATCTTTCATTTCTACACCGTAGTTTGCCGCCAGCTCATCAGCCATCTTGCTCGATACTATAGTCTTCATGGCAATGGGCTTTTCGGGCAAAGTGCAGTTTGTACATATGAAGTCTAAAATCAAAATCGCGACCTCATTTCCTGTTAATCTGATATAGGTCACTTCATCCTTATTTACGTCATACTTTCTTACTGCAACTCCTAAACGATCACAGTCAGGGTCAGTGGCAAGTAATAAATCAGGGGTAGACAACTCACTGCACAACATAAGCCCCCTTGAAAGAGCTTCTTCTTTTTCAGGGTTAGGATAGGGGCAGGTAGGAAAATTACCATCAGGCTTCTCCTGTTCTTCTACAATATGTACCCTGCCTACATTCAGTTTTTCCAAGACCCTTCTTACAGGTATATTGCCTGTTCCGTTTAAGGGAGTAAAAACGACCTCTATATTATTACACGAAACTCCAGTGCTTTTTTCTAAAACCGCTTCTATGTATGAATCTGTTACAGATTCAGGTATTACAGTTAAAAAGCTATCAATTACTTCATCATCTATAATACCGTCCATTATATGCTCTATATCAATATCCATAGTCTTGGGATCGTTAAAATAATCGAGTTTTTCTATATAGCCCTTAATCTCATCTGCTGCTTCTAAAGTAACCTGACAACCCTCATTATTATATATTTTATAACCGTTATATATCGAAGGATTATGACTGGCAGTAATCATAATTCCACCGCTGCATCCAAGATGGCGAACAGCAAATGATAATGCTGGTGTAGGCATCAACTCTTTAAATATGTACACCCTAATGCCATTTGCAGCCAACACACTGGCAGCCTCAAGCGCAAACCTGGTAGACAATATTCTGCTGTCATAAGCTATCGCTACCGAAGGCTCCTTATAATGATGGTTTAAATAGTCTGAAAAACCCTGACTTGTACGCCTTACTGTATATATGTTCATACGGTTGGTACCAGCGCCAATAATACCACGCAATCCAGCAGTTCCAAAATCCAAATCTTTATAAAAACGGTCTATAAGCTCTTCCTTTGCTTCTTTATCTCCTGAGTTTTCGACCAAACGATTTACAATTGATGACAGCTCACGATTCATCTTTGGTGATAGCTTAGGCTGACTTAACCAAGCCTCCATCATCTCGTAAGCCTTTAAAAACTTATCATAACTATTCATGTTAACACCTCTAGCCTTAATAATAACACTTAATCTTATCATATTTTGTTATATAGTGAAACACATAACTCGTCGAAATCATCCAGCTTTTCAAAATAGATGTCACTTATTCTTTTGATCTCATCCATATGATCCTTGCTAAATTCATCATAAACACCTACTGTTTTGAACCCTGCTTTCTTTGCCGTCTTTATTGCAAAAAGCGCATCTTCAAAAACCCATGTATCCTTTGGTTCTGTCCCCATAAAAGAGGCACAGGCAAGAAAAATATCGGGCTTTACTTTCCCCACACCTATCTCCGAACATGTAAAAATTTTCTCAAAATAGTCAATTACATTAAGTCTTCTCAATGCCGGTTCAATAATTCGCCTCTCATTAGATGTTGCAGCTACCATTCTTATACCGGCTTCTTTCATATCTCCTAAAAATTGTTTTACCCCTTCTTTTAGCTTGACTTTATGTAAATAGAAGTCTTCAATTGTAATGACTATTCCTTCAGCAATTTCGTCTATACTCATATCAAGTTGAAATTTGTCTTTTAGATATAAAGCCCCTTCCATCATGCACATGGAAAACAATTTTTTCCCTAGATCCTTATCTGCCTTAATACCTAACTCCTTCAAATACATTATACCTGCATTTTCCCAAATCGGCATTGAATCAAGTATCGTTCCATCTATGTCAAAAATAGCTCCTCTATTCATTAGCTTCACCCTTGTATTTGCCCCATGAGGGGCATATTCCCCCTTTCTTATCAGCGTCGCGTACAGCAAGAATATAAATCCCGCTAATATGGCACGTACATATCGCTGCTCCCTGCGCAAGTATTAGTTTAGCAGATCAAAGGGCTAGATTCTACTTTCTCAACTCAAAATGAGTTCCTCCGCAACATATTTATTAAACTTATCACTTATGTCTAGCTACATCAATAAAAATCGGTACTATCAAATAATTGAACATAAACTCGCTTACTATTCATCTATCATTTAATAAACATAGGACTGAATAACCTAATAATCGAGTAGGGGGAAATTTCTTCCCTCTCTCACACAACCTAGCATGTGGTTCCGCACCAGGCGGTTCAATTCAAATAGTAATCGAAACAACTAATGAGCCCTCACTTTGCGAAGATTTCTTTTGAGATTTTATGGAGTCCTGTGGTATTAGCGACCGCCTGATAATGGCCATCAAAACCACTGACTGTTTAGCCATCCATTCGGGTGCACCTAGTTTGCGTAGCCCCCAGCATCTCTTTTGGCTGGTCTTCCATTGTTTCCAGATAATGATTCTCATTCTCGTCCTCAAACGATGATTTTCCCAACTAGGGTCATCAGTTTGTCCTGTGGTATGTTATCAAAGAATTTCTCTAATCGATGTCTACCATGTAGGTATATCCGTCATTTAGATATTAAAGCAACTTTATGACTGCCTGCTGTGCTCTCCTGCCAGGTCTATAGCCATAGCTATAGTCACTAAGATGTGGTTCTACTATTGGAGTTATTACCTGCACGATTGCTTGCTCTATGATCCTGTCTACCACGCTTGGTACCCCAACTTGCGTACTCCTCCATTAGGCTTCGGTATTTCTACTCTTAGCACCAGTTGAGGTTTGTACTCTCGTTTCTGGATATGCTCCTTGATACTCGCCCAGTTCTCCTTAAGATACTCATGGACTTCTTCTACGGATATTCCGCCTATCCCACTCGCACCCTTGTTCGCTTTAACCTTTTTGTAGGCTAGCATCATGTTCTCTCTGCTGAGTATCTTTTCCATTAGTTGGCTCATGCTTGTCTCCTATTCTTCTTTGCTTGCGTGCATACTAGTCCTAACTCCTATGAATCTTTCGTTCCGTTACGTTTTCGCTAATCCGATTCTCGTCAGGCCTACACACTCACATTCCAAAGTCAATTCGACCTTGAATTGTTCAACCCTTCCTAATTCCTCAGTACTATGGTCTCTGCTGACTTCTCACAGTTCGTTGTTACTACAGTTCTTTCTGCCTATGAGACCTCAGGGGATAAGTCGTCAATCTTTCCTAGTCTACCTGCCTAATCTACTTGCATGCACTGTGCCAGCTTATCCGCCATGCAAGCCTTGGTATTAAGTTTCTGTTCGTCAGACTACGATTTCGCTATTGCTTCTTCTCTCCCACACCTCACAATGCGAAACTTGCAAGTCGCTATGGGGTTCGTCGGCAACTACGCCCCTTTTGTACTTTCACCACAGATTGACGGCATGCCCGTCATACACAGAAGTCGTAGGTTTTTCAAAAAATCCTACGACTTAGTTAATAATTTTAATATCCGGATAGCTAGCTACTATTATTTGTTTTATTTTACTAAAATGAATTTATCCGTAATGCTTTACTTTTGTTGTTTTTTACTATTTTCTTGCTCTATTATTATTGTAGGTGGCAAAATGATATAGCTATCCGTAAGAAATTTTGTCAAAGTGCTCGTAATGTAACTAACTTCACTTCCGACAGGGTGAAAAATTTCTTCTAAATTATTCTCTATAAATTTTGTATCGATTTCATGCGTAAATTCATACTTGATTTGGTGTTCAAGATTAACGCGAAATAGAGCTTCTGGATCTATAAAAATACTTGAGTTAAGCTTTAAAGAGAAGGCGTTTTCCTTGATTTCCAATATTTCATATTTATCCACTCGTGTTATGGTAAATTTAGTACTGGATGGTTTTTTTCAATTTTCTCTGCGTTTATCTTGCATAATATTATTTCAATTTTTTTTACATTCTTCGAATCAAATTCCTTCATATCCTTAGGTCTCCCCTATCTTTCGGTAGAAAATCAACATCAAAAAAATCATATTGCTGTTTCGCTAAATTACTCCATGTTTCATTTATTAAACTCAAATATAAAATTTTACTTTGTACATTTTCTTCTTGCTTATTCATAAGACTTTCATTTCTACCAAATGCATCACCTATACCCATGGCAATGTAGGTAATAATTAACTGGTTTATGCTGCATCTTTCAGCTTTTGCTCTTTCTCTAACATGTTTATGAAGCGTCTTGGGCAAACGAATAGAGAGTTTACCGGAATAATCTTCCGTATCTTTGTAATACTGAGGTATAGGTATTTCCTTCCTATCTTCCCTGGCAATTTCGATCAAATCCTCGGCAACAGCATAAACATCAGCTATTGCCTGCTCTATAGTTTCACCATCTCCATAACAATCCAATTCTGGAATATATGCAACATAACCGCCACCATCCTCTTCGGTCACTTTCGAAATTTCTACTTTATAATCCTTTACGTTATACATTTCACATTGCTCCTTATTCTAGCCTTTCGCCAGAAATGATAACATGTCTATATCCTTATTTTATTTTTTCTTTCCAAAATCAGGATTAGCTAATTCAAACAACTCCAATGCCTTTTTAATATAAAATACTTTTACTGGCCTATTAAAAGGAATCGTTACTGAATCCTGTATATCACGCAAATCGGGATGCGTATAAACATAATGGCTGGATTTACTAGATCTACGGATAAACCCTCCAGCTTCCATAAGTGTATTTATATCCTTAAAACTTACATTTTTGGGATTCCTCTTTATTTTCTCATAGAGTTTTTTTGCTGACATTTTTATATTTTCTAGTATATATAAAAAGACTATATGATACTACATATGATATCATTTTTTAAATATTTGTAAACAATTTCATAAAAAATATAATTTATTATTACCAAAGCAACAAAAAAGCCGGGTTTCCCCGGCTCAGAAAGTAAACAGAATCGCTTAGTTAAACAATTCTAGAACTTTAAACTTTAGCTTAAGAGTTTTAGGTTTATCCCTTCCTTCGATGAGATCACGATATTTATCATCTAACATAACCTCTTTGTATAATTCATTATCATCTGTTTCTATAAGGCATAGAGGAGGAAAGAGAACACACCACCAGTTTTCACCTTCTCCTTCACCTATCTTTACATTCAATGCCTCATAATTACCTGCTGGGAATGTGATCCCATCGTATGTCTTCTTGGGTATCCATACTACTCCCAAATCTGCAGATACAGGGTAGTCATAACCTTCTCTTTCTATTATATTCTTAGCTACCTTTTCAAGCTCAGTTAGGTTCTTTTTAATATATTCCTTAGTCTGCTCTATATTCAAGGAGGCTTTTTCACTATTGGCATTAGCAACTATCATGGTTTCTTTTACAAGACCATTATTAATAGCTTTTATTAGACCATCTCTTACGATTAGCTTCAATTCCTGATCATGTTTTAAATTACTGTTAGCAACTACATGAAGTCGTATAAAATCTTCGTTGGTTAACATCTGTGCCGAATTATGATTTATCCAAATACTATAGGCGAACAAGGATAGGAGTAAAAGAAACACCATCCTCATTTGTCTTCTCTTTAGTCTCATGAATTGACACCTCTTTCATGGCTATTATGGATAATAGTATTCTGTCCATGAAAGAGTATTTATATTCAATACTACCTGATTATAAGCAGTTTTGTTCCTTCTTTAATCTTGCTATCTTCTAAAAGACCGTTTACCTCTTTAATTTGTTCAATCGACGTTTTATACTTCTTAGCTATTTTCCATGAATCATCTCCATCTTTACTTATGTAAACGATTATAGCTGGTTTATCCTCAAAATCCTCATCAGTCTCAATAAAGCTCACATTCTGGATCAGCTCATGTTTTCCTTTATCGAACACATTTGAAGCCACTTCAACAATAGCATTTATTTCTATCTGACGGCTGTTAATCTGATCATACCAAAGCTCTTTTAATACTGCTTCGCTGTCAGTTACCATGCCAAAACGGCACCCCGGGATATCTATAGATGCTCTGAATTCGAGCTCTTCATGCAAGCTAAAGGGAAGATCTTCTTCTCCTGCAAGGCATACTACATTTACTGGAACTACACCTTCCACTACGCATTTACCCTGCTCAGCTGTTTCTTTTCTGATGATAGGATTTCCCGAAAGGTAAACAACTTTTGAATCAGTCCCATATCTATCGGGGATATTTACAATTTCTCTTACAGTTGCTTCAGATGTACTGTTACCGCTGAAATCCATGTAGTCTAAAGCTTCTGTATCATAGCTTACTTCTTTAGAATAGTGATAAAGATCCTTGACAACAGGCTCCTCTAATTCTCTGTAATATTCCAAAGTGGTATCGACATCCATATTCAAAGCAAACAACCTTGAATCACCCTTATCATCTTTTTTGGGTAATATTGAGACATCAGTGACTTGGAAAGTTGCTCTTCCACCTGTTAGGGGTCTATTAAATATATTCCCTTCATCAAGCTTGATGAATTGAATAAATTCAGTTTTTCCTTGATAGTATTCGGGTTTTTCTCCCTGATACATTATATTGCAGTAAACATTGGCACTTATTACAGCCTTTTCACTGTCTATCTGCTTATGATCCTCCACAACCTTGACACTGTAGCAGAGTATCTTATCTATGTCAGAAGCACCCTCTTTTAACTTGAGATCCTCTTCAATTAGAATAGTATCAGTTTTCCTGAAGGCTACATCTGTTAATCGGATTGTATCCTCAAGAATCTCCACATTATCGTCCTTAAAGCCTGTTAAAATGCTCGCTTCCTTCGTTCTATACTCACGAGGATCCACCTTTACGCTTGCCTTAATTCTAAATTTTCTTTCATTTATTTTTTCATGGTCAAGTG
>JAAYSU010000191.1 GCA_012523915.1 Clostridiales bacterium | reverse complement strand
GAGAAGTATTTAGAATCAGACGATGCGGAACTCATCGGTAGATATAAGGCTGAATCAATTGAATATTTTGAGCTATTAACTGAAGTACATCCGAAATTTGCCCAATCATACTACTATTTAGGGTATGCATATTTAAATATGGGGCTATATCAAAAGGCTTGTTTTGTCTGGGAGGAATTTCTAAAAAGAAGTATGAACCGTCAGGATAAAAAAGAGATTCGTAACCGCATAGAACAGATACAAGAACCTATACAGATTGAAAAAGGATACACTGCTGTCTTAGCAGGCCGATGGTATGAGGGTATAGAGATTTTGGAACCCTTCATTAATTCAAGATTTAATGATTGGTGGCCACTATCTTACTATTTAGGTGTAGCCTATACGAGAACGCAAAATAACAGTAAAGCCATAGCATGCTTTAAAAATGCATTGAGGTTAAATCCTTCTCATGTGGAAAGCATGTTGGAGCTAGCTGATATATATAAAGAAAGTAAAGACAAAGAAAATGAGACTAAATATAGAAAGAAAGCTGAATTGATTCTTGAAAGAGAAAATATTTGACAGAAAAGAGGAGCAAGGATAATGAAACAGATGATGACAGGCAATGAGGCAATTGCTAGAGGTGCCTATGAAGCCGGATTGGTATTTGCATCCGCATATCCGGGAACCCCAAGTACAGAAATACTTGAGAATTTAGCAAAATATAAAGATGAGATATATAGTGAATGGGCTCCAAATGAAAAGGTAGCCCTAGAAGCTGCTATTGGAGCATCGATAGCAGGCGTCAGGTCTTTAGCGGCAATGAAACATGTAGGAGTTAATGTGGCAGCTGACCCCTTGTTTACTTTCGTTTATACAGGGGTTAACGGTGGATGCGTCTTGGTATCTGCTGATGATCCGGGCATGCATAGTTCTCAAAATGAACAGGATAATAGAAATTATGCAACTGCTGCAAAGATATTGATGCTAGAACCTTCTGATAGTCAGGAAGCAAAGGATTTCACTAAATTAGCTTTTGAACTATCCGAAAAATTTGATACCCCTGTAATGCTGAGGGTTACTACTAGAATATGCCACAGTAAGGGGCTCGTTGAGCTAAACGACAGAGTAGAACATGAGGCCATAAAGTATGAAAGAAATATCAAAAAATATGTTGCCACACCTGCTAACGGAAAAGTTATGAGAAAAAACCTCATTAAACGAATAGAAGATATGAGGGACTATTCTAATAAGACAGATATTAACTATGCAGAGTATAAAGATAGTGAAATAGGTGTAATAAGTTCAGGTGTTGCTTATCAATATGCCAAAGAAGTTTTTGGAGATAATGCTTCCTATTTAAAACTAGGCATGACTTACCCAATGCCTGAGGACTTAATTCGTGAATTTGCAAGCAAGGTTAAGAAACTATATATCATTGAGGAAATGGATCCCTACATAGAGACCTTTGTAAGATCTATTGGTATTGATTGCATTGGAAAAGAAGTCATTCCTGAAATGGATGAACTAAACCCAGATATTATTTCCAAAGCAGTTTTCGGTGAAGAAAAGGAGACTGTAAAAGTAGAACAAGAAGCAGTTGTAAGACCGCCAACACTATGTGCGGGATGCCCTCATAGAGGATTTTTCTATGCACTGAGAAAGAAAAAGAAGGTTATGATTACTGGAGATATAGGATGCTATACCCTAGGCTCTGCTGCGCCCCTATCTGCCATGGACACATGTATTTGTATGGGAGCTAGCATTAGCGCAGGCCATGGAGCCTCTAAGGCCTTTGAACGCATAGGTGCTGATACTAAGGTAGTATCAGTTATTGGAGACTCTACATTTTTCCATTCTGGTGTTACAAGCCTAATGGATGTGGTTTATAACAAGGGTAATAGCGTTACTGTGATTCTGGATAATAGAATTACTGGTATGACAGGGCATCAGGAAAATCCGGGTACCGGCTATACATTAATGGGAGAACCAACTGAAGAAGTAAATATACCTTTGCTATG
>JAAYSU010000190.1 GCA_012523915.1 Clostridiales bacterium | reverse complement strand
ATTTTTGGATTCCCTTTTATTTATGGCTATATTCTAATCCTGTGGGCGTTTATGTGTATAGTTATGTTCTATGCATATAAAGTGAATTGGGGTGAACGTGATTCCGAAGGTGGTGAAAAGAAATGACAGGCAGCAGTATTGCAGCTCTTTTGATTATCGCATTATTTATGATAATACCGTTAGCTATTGGTGCTATTGCCGGCAGGAAATCAATACCTACCACTGAAGACTTTTTTGTTCAAGGAAGAGGCATGGGTTCAATAGCCGTATTTTTTACAGTGGCTGCGACCTGGTGGAGTGCATTCGCATTTATGGGATCTAATGCGTATTTTTATCTAAAAGGACCATTGTATTGGACGGCTATAGCTTGGAACATTCTTTTTGGAGTTTTATATTTTGGAGTGGGCAAAAAAGTTTGGTATTTTGGTAAGATAAATAATTATATTACACCAAAAGATTTCTTCAAGCACCAATATGGATCAGAGGCACTAGGCAATTTAATTGCCATAATTATGCTGATATTTACTTTACCTTATCTTCAGATCCAGCTTACAGGAGGAGCATACTTGATAGAGGTAGCCTCTGGTGGAATAATTAGGTTTGAATTGGCAGCCTTGCTATTTTATCTGGTAATTATTATCTATGTATGGTCTGGAGGTCTTCGTGCAGTCGCATGGACAGATATATTTTATGGAGTGCTTTTATTCTTCGGAATGATATTCGCTGGATTCTACATAGCAAACCTAATAGGTGGGCCATCTGAGATGTTTTCGCAGCTTAGCGTAGTGAAACCAGAGAACCTGGCATTACATGAAAACGCATGGATGGGATGGCTTGCTATGTTTATTATCACACCCGTTGGATCGCTTATGGGGCCTCAATTATGGACTCGTATGTATGCGGTAAAATCAGCTAAGCTTTTTAATTTAATGCCGTTCTTATTAGGATTTGCTGCCGTAGCTTATATAGGATCGATGTTAGTTGGTAATTCAGGTGTGATACTTGAGCCGGGAGTTGAAGAAGCTGATAAGATATTACCGATTATATTATACAAATATGCGCCCTTTGTCCTAGCATCATTCCTAATAGCGTGCGGGGCTGCTGCAGCTATGTCTACAGCTAACTCTCAAATACATGCTATGTCTGCAGTATACACTGTCGACTTTCATAGTACATATATTAATAAAGATCTAACTGAAAGACAATTAGTATGGGTAGGAAGATGGTGTATATTGATTCTATCGGCAATTGCTTATGTTATGGCATTATTCGTGCCTGGTTTGTTAGTTAATATTGGTCTAGTTGCGCTAGCAGGAACAGCTCAGGTAATTGTACCTACTTTAGGAGCTCTTTATTGGAAACGGTCAACGGTCCCAGGAGCGATATCTGGCTTGTTAGTAGGTATAATTTCATTGGTAATATTCACATTTATGCCTGCTACGATACCAGGACCTTTCGCTCACGGTGGTGGTGGCTTATTAGCATTGATATTGAATATAATAGTGTTTGTAATTGTTAGTTCAATTACAAAAGAAAGACCAAAAGAACTATTAGATGATTTAGGTGTACAGTTTGATGATTTCTATGAACATAAATATGAATAATAATAATGAATTACTAGTGGCAATTACATCTCGCTAATTAAAAAGGATGGTACAATTCGGAGTACCATCCTTTTCAGTAAAATTGTTTTTTTACTGGCTCTCATAAACTATATCGCCATCTATGATGGTCATATCTACATTGATATCCCTTATCTTATCGCTAGGAGTATCTAGGAGTGATTGGGATAAGATTACTAAATCGGCAAGTTTACCTACCTCGATTGAGCCTTTTATATTCTCTTCGAAACTGGCATAAGCACCATTATAGGTGAACATCTTTAATGCTTCTAAAACAGTTACCTTTTCATTTTCGTTTAAAACATTTCCGCTCTGTGTAGACCTATTTACAGCAAGATGCATGTTTAAAATTGGATCTGAAAAAGTAATGGGGCTATCGCTGCTACCTGCTGCAATTATATCCTTATCTATAAAGGATTTGTTTGTGAACATTCTATATGCTCTTTCTTTGCCATAGTTCTTTAGATATCCATCTCCGAACTCATATAGAAAAATTGGATTTGGTATAGGTACTATGTTTAATTCTTTTATTCTATTTAATATATTCTCATTGACCATTGCGCAGTGTTCTATCCTGTGCCTGCAATCCTTTCTTGGATACATTTCTAAAGCTTTTTCTATTGAATTTATAATCATTGTAACTGCCTTGTCGCCAACTGCATGGGAAGTTACTTGCCAGCCGGATCTATGTGCATTAATTATTATTTCATCAATCTGTTCTTGCGTCATGGTTAATAGGCCGGAATCATTTGGATTGCTTTCATATGGTTCTAAAGTTGCGGCAGTGGGACCACTACTACTACCGTCAATCATCAACTTGATTGGTCCTAGTTTAAACTTTTCATTTCCAAAGTTTGTATGAACTCCAATTTTTAAATAGTCGTTTATGAATTTCAAGTTTTCAATAAAAGAGAAGATCATAGCATAGAGTCTTATCTTCAAATGTCCTTCTTTTATTGCATCTTGCATTACTCTCATTTGTAGACTTCCATACCCACCAGAATCATGAATAGAGGTTATGCCTTGTGAAATCAATTGAGTGTTTGCTGTTTTTATTGCATTCATCAGTTCATCGTAGGTAAGCTGGGCATTTTTCATCATCATCATATGGGCGTTCTCTCTCATAACACCCGTCAGAGATCCGTTGGTTCTATCCATGACTCCGCCTTGAGGATCAAGAGGATTATCATCTAAGCCAGCAAGCTCTAGGCTTTTACTATTGTGTGCTGATATATGAGCACATACTCGTGTCAACATAACGGGATGGTCAGGTGCGACTTCATCTAGATCCCACCTATTGGGGTGTCGATTTTCTTTGAGTTTTGAATGATCATATCCCCAACCCCTTATCCATTGACCTTTAGGTGTAAGGGCTGCGGCTTCTTTTACTAATTTTTTTATGTCCTCAATTGAACTAACTTTTGGTGAACGACAATCTATAGCTATAGAATTAGCTCCAAATACTGCCATATGCAAATGTGAATCTATAAATCCAGGGACAAGGCTTCGGCCTTTTAATTCTACTAGTTTTGTGTTGTTTTGTTTAAAAGATAGGGCTGTCTCGTTGTCGCCAACATAAATTATTTTATTGTCATTTATTGCAACCGCTGAAGCGATTGAATTCTGAGGGTCTACAGTAATTACCGGTCCATTATAAATAATTATATCTGCTTTCATAATATCCCCAACCTTTCCTATTATTAGAGTTATATACTTTAATAATAGAATAAAATTCTTAGGACATCATT
>JAAYSU010000189.1 GCA_012523915.1 Clostridiales bacterium | reverse complement strand
TACCTTAGGAATACCCCTTGCGGCAGGGTTATTCTACACACTACTAGGATGGAAGCTAAATCCTATGTTTGCAGCTGCGGCCATGAGTATGAGCTCAGTTTTTGTAGTAACAAATGCTCTTAGGCTAAAATTCTTTAAACCAAAGCGTATTCAAAAGAAGGAGGATATAAATCATATGGGTAAAACAAAAGAGATGAAGATTGAAGGTATGAGCTGTGCTCATTGCCAGGCAAGGGTAGAAAAGGCCTTGAATGAAATTCCTGGAGTAAGTGCGCAAGTTGATCTTGAAAAAAAGACTGCTAATGTTACCCTCACTGAAGATCTTGAAGACCAGATCTTAATAACAGCGGTTGAAGATGCCGGCTACGAAGTCGTAGCTATAACAGATAAATAATAGAAAGAAGAATAACTTTCTATAAATATGTATGACAGGCAGCTGCCTGTCATATCCTATTTAAGGGGGTGTTTTCATGATAAATACTCAGGATATACGTAATAAAGAAGTAATCAATATTTACGATGGTAAAAGCTTAGGCTATGTAGATGATATAGAGATAGATCTAGAGAAAGGTACTGTAGAAGGAATTGTAGTTCCTGCCGAGCGACGCATATTTCAGTTCTTCGGAAGAGAAGAAGACCTTGTAATAAGGTGGAAGGATATAAAACGTATTGGTGATGATGTAGTATTAGTTGATGTCCCTACTGGAAACAGCTTGCATGTACCACTAGATATGGTGTACAATGATGACGATATGGAGTAGACGGCAACAGGCGTAAATAGAGTAAATATCATTGCAGTAATCAAGGAGGAAATCCTATGAAGTGCCCATTTTGCGAAGCAAATGATACCAGAGTAATTGACTCAAGGCCTACAGAAGAAGGACAAGCCATAAGACGTCGCCGTGAATGCGATAATTGCACAAAGCGTTTCACTACCTACGAAAAGGTGGAACAGGTCTATTTTATGGTCGTAAAAAAGGATGGCAGCAGAGAAGCTTTTGATCGGAATAAAGTATTGAATGGCATTATTAAAGCATGCGAGAAGAGACCTGTACCTTTGGCGGAGATAGAGCGTATAGTTAATGAAATAGAACGCTATTTGAACAACATGATGGAAAAGGAAGTTGAAAGCAAAGTAATTGGCGAACTCATCATGGATCATCTAAAGGAGCTAGATGAAGTCGCTTATGTTAGATTTGCATCTGTTTACAGACAATTTACCGATGTGAATACTTTCGCAACTGAGATAGAAAAACTTATTAAGGATGGAAAGAGAAATAAGTAGATGGGAAAGATATTTCGAATAGCTATTGATGGTCCTTCAGGTGCAGGGAAAAGTACAATAGCTAAAAGATTGGCATTGGAACTAGCAATAGATTATATAGATACTGGAGCCATGTATCGTGCAGTCGCTTATAAAATGATGAGTGAAGGCATATCGGTTGATGAAGTTGACAAGATTAAATCAATGTTGGAATCGACTCATATAGATTTCGCAAAAGGAGAAACCATATTAGACGGCGAGATAATAAGCGATAAGATCAGGACTCCCGAAATATCTGAGTTGGCATCGGATGTTTCTGCTTTACCCGTTGTTAGGGAAAAACTTGTGAAACTGCAAAGAGAAATGGGTAAAAGAAAGAGCGTAGTCATGGATGGCAGAGACATCGGCACTAATGTTTTTCCTGATGCCGAGTTTAAATTCTTTCTAACAGCCTCTGTCAAAGAGCGCGCGAGAAGAAGATGGAATCAGCTTAAAGAAATGGGCAAGGAAATTGATATTACTCAAGTAGAAGCTGATATTATTAAGCGTGACCACAACGATAGCACACGTAAAATCAATCCATTGCAAAAAGCAAAAGATGCGGTAGAATTAGACTCTACCACACTTTCTATCAAAGAAGTAACAGATTTTATTCTTAATATTGTTAGACCAAGTTTATAGTTGGTGAATAAAGAGTCCGCTGCCCAGCTTTGGTTCAAACCAGGTAGATTTGGGCGGCATAATTTTACCCTCATCTGAAATTGTTAAAAGATCTTCTATATCCACCGGATAAAGGGCAAAGGCTACAGTAGATGTCTTTTTATCAACACGGGCTTCCAATTCTTCTAATCCCCTAATGCCTCCGACAAAGCTTATACGGTTGTCTGTGCGTGGATCATTTATTCCTAGTATAGGAGACAGGATTGTTTCTTGTAGAATTGATACATCCAATCTCTTGACGGGGTCCTCTGGTATGATGTTTTCCTTAGCAACAAGTTTGTACCATTTACCGTCTAAATACATGGATATTATATGTTTTCCTTCTGGTTTGTAGCGGTCCTTCCTTATTTCAATATCATATATCAGTGATATTTTTGATAGAAATTCATCTGGCGTTAAACCATTTAAATCCTTCACAATTCGATTATAGTCCAGTATGTTAAGATCTTTATCAGGAAATATTACCGCTAGGAAATAGTTAAATTCCTCGTCCCCAGTGTAGTTTGGATTCTCTTTTCTTCTTTTAAGCCCCACATTGACTGCTGAAGCAGAACGGTGGTGCCCGTCTGCTATATAAAGTGATGATATATCATCAAATAGATTTACAAGGGATTTAATAGTGGTTTCGTTATCGACAGTCCAAAGGGTATGGTCGACACCGTCGGCTGTTTTTATATCATAAACTGGATCGTATGATTTAATCCAAGCATCAATCATAGATCTGATATCGTAGCGGTCTCTATAGGTTAGGAATACAGGTTCGGTATTTGCATTACACGTGTCGAAATGATTAATTCTATCCTTTTCCTTTTCAACCCTTGTAAGTTCGTGTTTCCTAATGACATTATTAAGATAGTCATCAATTGAAACACAAGCGACAATACCAGTCTGCACCTGTTTACCCATAGTCTGCCTGTAAATATAAAGCATAGGTTTTTCATCTCTTATCAAAATACCTTTAGAGAGAAAGGCCTCTATATTGCTCTTAGCTTTTCTATATACTGATTGATCATATTGATCGATATGATCAGGCAGATCTATTTCT
>JAAYSU010000018.1 GCA_012523915.1 Clostridiales bacterium | reverse complement strand
TGATCTTGTTAGCGGTAAGATTACACCTAGTGGAAAGCTTGTAGACACTTGGGCGATGAAATATGAGGATTATCCTTCAGCAGATACCTTCGGAAGCGTTGATGGCAATCCGGAAAAGACTGTTTATAAGGAAGGAATCTATGTTGGATATCGCTGGTTTGATGCCTTCGGTATCAAACCCCGCTATCCCTTTGGCTTTGGTCTTTCCTACACACAGTTCGCATGGAAATCTAAGACAATCACCCGGGAAGGTACAGAAATTTCAGTTGATATAACTGTCATAAATAAGGGGAAGGAGTATTCCGGCAAGGAAACGTTGCAACTCTATGTTGCAAAGCCTCAAGGCAGGTTGTCCAAAGAGAGATTCTCACTTGCTGCATTTGAAAAGACAAGGGAATTAAAACCCGGCGAGAGTCAGCCTGTAACGCTTTCCTTCGATTTCAAGGATTGTGCATCTTACGATGAAGATAGTGCAAGCTGGATTTTGGAAGCTGGTGAATACGGTATTTTTGTTGGTAATAGTTGTGTAAACCATAAACCTGTTGCTGTTATTGAGTTGGACGAAACTGCTGTTGTAGAAATACTCACCAATATTTGCCCTGTGAAAGAGGAGTTTGAAGAAGTAAATACAGTTGTGGAGAATATGCACTATCCTGCTGAACTGCCGCGCCTAAACCTGTCAGCAGCGTCTATTCCTACGCGCACGGTGGATTATATACAGCCGGGTGTCAATGCAAAAACGGATAAAGTGCAGTCATGTCTCGACACTTTTACGGATAATGAATTGATTGAGGTGTGTGTCGGTGCAGGCTACAGTCAGAAGGTATACAATCATGCCTCCGGTTGTGCTGGTAAAACCAGTGTGAACCTTTTGAAGCATGGTATTCCCAATATCAATATGGCAGATGGTCCCTCCGGTCTCTGCCTTATGCCAAAAAACGCCTACACCAAAAGGGGATCTCCCCGTTATGTAGATGAACTGCCAGAGAAATGGCAGTGGGGATGGCTGAAGAAGATCCAACCCTTTGTCCTTGCAAAACCAGGTAAGGGCTTACGTGCATTCCATTACATGACAGCATTTCCAGCACCTGTCTTGCAGGCACAAAGCTGGAACATTGAACTGGTTGAGCGCATAGGTCACGCCATTGGCAGGGAAATGTTGGAATCGGGTATCACTTTCTGGTTAGCTCCAGGACTTAACATTCATCGTAATCCTCTTTGTGGCAGAAACTTTGAATACTATTCGGAAGATCCGCTTATTTCAGGAAAAATGGCTGCTGCTGTCACTCGTGGTGTGCAGAGTTTTGAAGGCATAGGCGTTTGCTTAAAGCATATTTGCTGTAATAATCAGGAAGACAGACGAGAGTATATGACATCCGATGTACATGAGCGGGCTCTACGAGAAATTTATCTGCGTGGTTTTTCCATTGCAGTTAAAGAGGCACAGCCCTGGTCAGTCATGAGCTCTTATAACATGGTAAATTCCGTCTATACCCCTAACAGCCATGATCTTTTAACCAAGGTTCTGCGCAATGAATGGGGCTTTGACGGTCTTGTTATGACCGATTGGAACTCTACAGAAGAGGATAAAGGCGATCATGAGCTCTGCCTCCCTTCCGGCAATGACCTCATTATGCCTGGCAGTGCTGTGGCCAAAAAAGCAATCAAAGAGGGGCTGAAGAAAGGTACAATCACAAAAGAAGATCTACGTCGTTCAGCAGCAAATATTTTGAACCTTATACTCGAAAGTGCTGTGATTAAAAGCGATAAGAATTTGCAACTCTGCAAAAAAAAAAAACACACAAAGACTGTCGAGAAATCTAAAATATAATTTGTAAAAATATTTATGAGGGAGTTATGAAAAAACAAGTCTATAATCCGTTCTTACCTGTAAGTGAATATATTCCCGATGTGGAAGCTCATGTTTTCGGTGACAGAGTATACCTGTATGGTTCACACGACAAAGAACGAGGTGAAACTTTTTGTATGCTGCCCTATGTTGTCTGGTCTGCACCTGTTGACGATTTGTCCAATTGGACAAATAAAGGAATCTCTTATGAGGCAAAACAAGATCCATTATATAGTGAGGCGCGTCCTTATCTGTATGCACCTGATTGTGTAAGGGGCAATGATGGAAGGTTTTACCTATATTATTGCCTTGCAGGATACAAGGGAGCAGGCGGCTACGACGGACCGATTTCCGTTGCGGTATGCGACACTCCCGACGGGAAATTCGAGTTCTATGGGGTGGTCAGCCATGAGGATGGGACTCCATTCAATGATGTTGTTTTATTTGACCCTGCCGTTATCAATGATGATGGCCAGATACGACTTTATTTCGGTGCATGTTATCCTTTTGAAAACTACGGCATTCTCGCTAAAAAGATTTTGGAACGATGGCAGACGAAAATATTTAATCGCTCATTAAAAGAGATTCGTTCAAATGGTGGTGTAATGGGTGCCTTTACGACTACACTTGCCGACGATATGTTGACGGTTACAAGCAAGCCCGTCAGGTTGTTCCCTGTAAAAACGCGAAGAACTCAATGGGCGAAACATCCCTTTTTCGAGGCCAGCTCCATCCGCAAGATTAACGGAATGTATTATTTCGTTTATTCATCTCAGCGAAATCACGAGTTATGCTATGCCACAAGCAAATATCCAGATAGAGAT
The DNA here is from genome assembly GCA_012523915.1 of Clostridiales bacterium. GTDB lineage: Bacteria > Bacillota > Clostridia > Peptostreptococcales > Anaerovoracaceae > JAAYHT01. The sequence goes on along the minus strand of JAAYSU010000018.1, from coordinate 570 downwards.
TTTATTTACCATGGGGTAATTGTGTCAAATGGAGATGTTGGATATATGGATCGAAAAGAGAAAGACAGAGTTAATCACACCGGAACCAACCATGGCAGTATAGAACAAATTAATGGAAAGTGGTATGTTTTCTACCATCGCCAGACCCACGGAAGTGACTATTCCAGACAGGTGTGCGCCGAACAAATATTTATAAAAGATGATGGAACAATTGATCAAGTTGAAATCACATCCTGCGGCCTAAATGGGGGTCCATTGAAGGCGGAGGGATATTTTCCTGCGACAATCTGCTGTAATCTTACAAATGGCCATATGCCTCGGGGTGGATACCGAACCTTAGATAAGAGATTACCTATGATAATGAGCGAAAACAAGGAAAGGTTTTTAGGGCAATTAGCAAAAGGTACAAGGGCAGTCTATAAGTTTTTTGACTTAACCGATGCTCGCTCCATTAATATTAAGGCAATAGGGAGAGGTATCTTAACTGTATACGGCAACACAATCCATGTAGATTCCGAGGATTGGATGGAATATCACTGCCAAATCCAGGGATCAGAGAAAACTGTCCTA
>JAAYSU010000188.1 GCA_012523915.1 Clostridiales bacterium | reverse complement strand
TCTAACAAAGTTGGGTCCTTTTATCTATAGAAAACCTTCACTTTTTAAGTGAATGATAATATCAGCGGTAATGCACTGCCTATGCCGCTCAGGAAACAATCAAATTAATTCTATGAATAATTCAGGCTTATGGATATAATATTTTCATTAGCCCTTAGTAAGGCAATCTCACTTTTAAATTATATCTAGGAATCCTTTTTCAAAGGCTTCAGGGAAGACAAATAGCTTTTCACCAACCTTGAACCTAACTGAAATTCTTTTGTTTTTTTGATCTACCATAATTACCTGCCCATTACCAAACTTTTCATGGCCAACAGTTGTTCCTAGGATAATCAACTTCTTATAATCTATCTCTTTGTCTCCTTTTGCTTGAGATTCTTCCTTTTGTGTATAATTATATTCTTGTTTTTCTTCCCTAGTCTCGTAAATAACAGGCTTTTTCCCTTTTTTGATAGTTGTTTTGACCTTCTTAGTTGCCTTTGCTTCAGATTCTTTCCTGCCCCTCGATCCTTTGACTTCTGCCTCAACATTGTTTGGCCTCCTAGATAAGCCGTCTAGTGATGCTTGCTGCATTCTAAACATTTCTTCATAATCATTAGCACTGATAACCGTATCCCAGAGTCCTATATCAAGGCCTTCATGCCTATTAATCCCTGTATATTCCAGGCTTGCATCCTCGTATCTTTTAAACTTATAAACGGCATCATTCATCAAAGGTCCATTGAACACGCCTAGAGATACCAAGAGTTCAAAATCCTTAACATTGAGCCCAGTAACCTTTTTAAATAGTCCTGGCTCTAGTTTGGTTATTACATCCTTTAGCGATTTTTCTCTAAAATCCGTCAAATACATAAATATGGGTATTCTTGTTGCAAATTTTATTAGTTTTTCTTGTATTTCTTTACGCTTGGATTTATATTCTTTTTCCTCTTTGGTAAGTTCTCTTTTCTCCTTTACGCTTAATTTACCACCTTTTTTCCTTACTTTTTTTACTGCGCCCGATTTATTTATAATAGTAGTTATATCATTGTTTAAATTTCTAAATCCTTCAATACTCATAAGAGCGTTTAATGCCTCTTCATTTGCCATAAGTCTAGTTAGGGTATCATTGTCAACATTGACCAGCAGGGCACTTTCCCATCTCTTGGCAAGTAAGGTAGCAGATGTACCAGCCATGGCGATATCTAAGACTTCAGAGGCATTTATTTCTTTCATTGAGCTGCCATCGTAAGCCAAAACGGGTAAGAACTTTATAAATTCATCGACCTTTTTCTCGGGATCCGATTCATTTATATTTAATCTTGTGCTATAGTCAGCTATCTGCTTTAAAGCTCTATCCAAAGCAAAGTCAAATACATAACATTCCTCTTTAATGATCTCTTTTTTCCCATCTTCGCCATCTATAACCCAAGGGCTTTGTACCCTAAAAGCTGCTTGGAAATAGGTTTCAGGGCTGGATAAATTCCTTAACATAAATATGCCTGTCCAAGGTCTTATGGTTACACCCGTTGTTAATTTACCGCAGGATAAGGTTATAGTCTTACTTTCTAAAGGATTCCCCATAGACCGCTCAACAGGTGCAAGCGCATCTAGGCCAATTCCAGCCTGGCTTCCGGCGGCCACATTTATTGTATAATCATGATAAAAGGTGTTTTGTTCTTTTTTAAGTAGATTTTTCATAGCATAGGCCGAAGCTACCGAAGGCATAAACCATAGGGTATGGGTTAGCACACTTAATAGTCTGACATCAGAATAGGGCATTGGGGGTCTTTTATCCCTTCCTAGCTTCAAATCATCTATACTTGAAGGTAGATGGGCACCCCTTATTAAATCAAGCCATTTTTGTACTTCGTTTTCATGTATAAATTTTGCCTTGTCTCCTGTACCTTCAGCAGAGAAAAAAACATTTAAATCAAATTCATTAAATTCGCCTTGAATAGCAATGTTCCTTATATCCTCAGGCATCCTATAGGTCATCATTACCATCCTCGGCAGGGCAGCATAAGGATTATCTGCCTTGTCTCCCCACTCTTCCTTTGCATTTTGTTCATCTGAATATGTCCAGTTAAATATTTGATCTTCTATGAATTCCCCTGAATTTATCGCTCTAAAGGGTGTTCCTGATAGAAAGAGATAGTAGGAGGTGGTAATAGGCAAAAATGTTTCGTTATAGGCATTATCCGCCTCATCCTCCTTATATTTTTCTATATCTAGTGCATCGTATTCATCTTCATCTTCCTTTAGGAAAAGTTTTTGTGCGCTATCCCGCCATGCACCAAAGTGATATTCATCAAATATAACTATGTCCCAATTTGTAGTGTGTACCCATTCATTTTTGGCTTTTATTCCTCCCGTTTCTCTATCAACCCCCAGCAAGTCTTGGAAGGATCCAAAGCATACGATGGGCCTACTTTCCTCTAAATCATCAATTCTATATCCATTCTTTTTGCTAATAAACTGCCATCCCTCAAAATCAATATGAGTCATTAAATCCTCTTCCCAAGCAGATTCAACGGCTGGTTTGAAGGTAAGTACTAAAATTTTTTTGAATTTCATCCTCTTTGCTAATTGATAGGATGCGAAGGTCTTTCCGAATCTCATTTTGGCATTCCATAGAAACTTTGGCGCCCTATCGGGATATTCCTTTTTAGCATCCCTATAGAAAAGAATTGTTTTTTCGACGGCATCCTTTTGTTCAGGCCTCATTTGGAAATCTTCTGTTCTGCTCTCTATATTCTCGGTTCTATCCCTAACCGCAATATAGGAGGCTTTCAAGTCATCTATACTAGACTTAAACCATTCCCCGTCAGGATTCTCAATTCCAAGCTTTCTCATCCTTTCATGGATTTTATGATCCATAAAACTAGTACCATCATTTCTGATTGCAGGTTCCGCAAATACTATTTTATAGGGCTTTTTTGTGGGTAAGATAATAGGATATTGCTGTTCAACCCTTGTTTTTACATCGATGGTAGTATGGCCTATCTTTAGAAGGCCTGGGTAATTTTTATCACTATATGCATAAATCATAGGCATGCCCTTAGGTCTTTGCGGAAAGAATTCCTTACTGGCCATAATATCCCCCTATTCCATTAGTGAAATCATTGATTCAATAAAATCAATTTCTTCTTGATCAAGGTCATATTTCTTATATAGTTCCTCATCAGTCCAAGGTTTTGAGAAATCTTGTTGAGGCACGAATATAAATTTATCTCTAGTAATATTTATGGACGACAATGCCTGTAATAATAAAAATCTAAAAAACTTCGTACTGGCATAAGCCAATAAATTATCGGCATAGTTTTCCTTATTAAAGTCCCCTATACATAGATATGTTTCAGAGAAAGCTTCTCCCGGCTTCATTACCCTTAATGAGGATAGTACGATATAATCACCAGCTGAGCTGGGTTTATGGCCACCTGACATAGCTCTTGTAATTATAACTTTATATTTATTTAAAATCCTATCCCTATCGCTAATATTTGATTTACTCGTCCATGTGTTTCCCCTAGACGTTAGAACTTTAATTTCTCTTATTGAATCATTTCCAACAAAGTTAGTTGTGATTCCAAATGGATTTCTAGCTTTAACGAGACTTGTCATTCGTGCTTCTTTAAATTGCAGTACTTTTCTAATAATCGTAATAGCTATATTATCCCTAACTAGGAAGGGAAATTCATTTAAACTTCTCTTCATTTTTGTCTTTTTACTTTTTTTGACATTTATAATTTTACATTCATCGGTGTTATCCCTTTCCCATAAAAAATAGCATACCCCACCTGCAATGTTTACCCCTGCAAAGCATTCAGCGGAATCCGCATAGTCTACTAAATGCGTTATGTGATTATTCCCAAGCATTAATTCTCTAAACTCATCTAACCCTTTCCCTCCAGCATACCACCTTGCTGGTATGATCATGCTTAAGTATCTAGGGTTCATTTTCATAGCTTGTTCAACAAATAGATGATACATAGGTTTTGCACTAGCTCCCGCGCCACCATCGCTTAACTGATAAGGTGGATTACCTATTATTACATCAAACTTCATTTTAAATATCTCCTCTGGTCTTTTTGTATGTATAAATTCATAAGCATGGGTTTCCAAATTAACATCTCTTTTATACTCCGATTTAGACGCACCGCAATATTTGCATCTATTTCCTTCCCATGTATGTTGAATAATCCTGAATTTAATATTTCCTATAGGGTCATCGAATTTAGTAAACGAAAGCATACTGTTTGCATATTTTGACCCATATAGGCTTCTTCTAGCAAGCAGACTTGTTAATTCTGTTATAGCTATTCCATAAAGTTGATTTTGAAATATATGATCTAATCTTTCCTGTAGGTCAGGGATTTCATCTTTTAATCCTTCAATTAGCCGTTTAGCAATTTCCCTTAAAAATACCCCCGATTTGGCTGCAGGGTCTAAAAAAGTGGCCTTTGAATCAGTCCATAGCTTCTCTGGCAACAAATCTAAAATATCATTAACTACATCGGGTGGTGTAAAAACCTCATCACTTGATAGATTAGCCAAAGTTGATAATACATCTGGGTTGTATACATTTGAATAGAAATTGTTATTCAGCATATCTGAGCCTCCTATAATCCATTACTGGATACTCTTCTATTGGCGCAGGTATAAACGCCTTAATTTCATCATCATATTCCCAGCGCATGGAAAATACAGAAATCTGTTCCTCAGTTCCTTCTAATAGTTCATCAAATCTATAATCCCTTCTTTTTATCATATTATCGGTAACTAAAGACCACTCAGAGAATATAATAGGCTCGCCATCCAAGGTTTTCATAGATAGGGCATCACCGTGTAAAATATTCCTAGATAATATAAATTTTATGGATTCGGCATATTCATCATCCGGTTTTTCTTTGTATGTATCGGTATATTCAGTATAGAAAATATTAAATAATCTTTCCCTACATTCTAAGATATTATCTTCTAGGACATCAACACCATAGATACTGGTAATTGCGAGAAGGACATATTTTTTATATTCTAGCCTATTTTTATAATATCTGTTCTTTACTATGCGTAGTTTTCTATTGAGTATTTCAGTCAGAAAGTTTCCTGTTCCACATGCAGGTTCTAGGAATCTACTGTCGATTCTTTCCGTTTCCTGTTTTACCAAATCAAGCATTGCATTGACTTCTCTCTCAGCTGTAAAAACTTCGCCATGGTCCGCAATTCTTTTTCTTGATTTAGCCTGCCCATTCAATTTTTTCAAAATAATCCCCCCTCCATATGAGTTGTACCCATACCATAAAACATCCCATAATGGTAGGCAATGCTTTTAAACTCATTGTAACATATTTAGCCTGAATTATTCATGGCAGAATAATTCGATGCCATAATTGTTAGTTTTTAACCAGCAGT
>JAAYSU010000187.1 GCA_012523915.1 Clostridiales bacterium | reverse complement strand
TAATTTTAATCTCAAATTTGGATCATAAGAAACTAGCGTGTTATTCTTTTTAGCAATATTTATTGCATGAAATACAGCATCGCAGGATGTCTCGCTGATAGCCTGACTAATCCCAGATACATGAAATAGCTTAGCTCCGGCGATTAAGTCATCGGGTAGGTCCTCTGCTGATACCATGCTAGCAGCAGAACCTTTTCTCATATAGGTAAACTGATGGCCTTTTTCAGTATATGTAATGAAATATATTCCGGTATGTGCATTTTGATTTTGAACTACGCGTGAAATATCTACACCTTCCATCTGCCATAGTTTTAAAAATTGTTCACCGAATGCATCAGCTCCAACATGAGTAAAGTATGAAGTTTTAGCTTTTTGCCTAGCTGCGGCGATAATGAAATTTGATGTATCTCCGCCAAAGCCTGGAAGATATACTTTACGCCCTTCCGAATCTGTGATTTCACTAAACTCCAATAGGGGTTCACCCATAGCTACAATATCCATAAAATGCACTCCTCTCTTATTATTAGTTTAAATCCTATTGTATTTATCAATACCTTTTAGTAGAGATCCAGTCTCTAAAATATATTTGGCCTGTTCGGCTTCTTTAGCCTCAATCTCTTCTGCTATCTCAAGCACTTCTTCTACGTGATCTTTAGGAACAACGACAACTCCATCTAAATCCGCTACTATAAGATCTCCTGGGTTTACTTCTATGCCGCCGCATATAACAGGCACGTTACTAGCCAGTGTTTTATATCTACCTAATGTAGTACCAGGCGAAACACTCCTTGAGAAGACTTGGAAGTCAAAATCCCTACGGATCTCTGTTACATCTCTGGTTCCCGCATCCAAAATAGCTCCTGCCAATTTATTAGCAACAGATCCAGCTGTCATAAGGCCTCCCCATACAGCCACATCTTTATCACTACCATCCAGTGCTATTACCATCACATCTCCTTCATTAGCTGAATCTATAGCCTCTAAAGCATGAGTTGGGGGTAAGGTCTCATCAGTAGGACCTTCATGAACAGTAATAGCTGGTCCAACTACCTTAGTATCGTTTATTCTTGGTTTAATTTCATGACTCATATAGCATGTTCTTCCTACTACCTTGTCTGCAGCATCTGCCACCGAAGCAGTCGCAAGCTTAGAATATCTTTCAATAATATCTTTACTGAACATTTTTTCACTCTCCTCGTTTATATTCATTAATTATTTCAATGTATCTTCTGCAGTCTTCCTGCACCTTTGATAAGTTGATTTGCTCTATAGCATCGAAATCCAGCAAAGAGCTTCCTGCTGCTAATAAAGCTGCTCCAGCCTTTAAGTATTCGTTAATGTTTTCTGCATTAATTCCACCCGTGGGCATAAATAATGTATCAGGGAATACATCTAGTAATGCTTTTATGTATGATGGACCACCTACAGCACTCGCAGGGTAAACTTTAATAATATCACTTCCAGCGTTTATTATCGTTTGTACCTCATTTGGAGTCATAGCTCCAAGAATAGATATTACATCATGCTTGTGACAAAGATTGGGCAAACCTTCTACATTTATCGGCGATACAACAAAGCTTGCACCAGCCTCAATACAGCGTTTTGCAGTTTCTAGATCAAATACAGTCCCTGCCCCAATTAGCATATCTTTCTTTGACCATTTTTCTATTAAAGAATAACTATCTGGAATGGTCATTGTTATTTCAATTGTTCGAAAGCCTGCATCACTAAGGCATATTATAGCATCATTCGCTAATTCAGTAGATTTCGTTCGTAAGACAGGTACGAGTATGCTATTCAGTAGTGCTTGCAGTGTTTTACTAAAGCTCAATGTATTACTCCTTCCAACGATTTACCCATGATAGTGGTGGTTGATTTGAAAACACCCGGGCAACTTCCTCTGCTGCTTTTCTTTGTAGTAGTTCTAATGACTCTACGGAATACCACCCTGTATGGTCACTTACTACCACATTCTCTAATGAGAATAATGGATGCGATAAAGGTGGCGGTTCTGATTCAAAGACATCTAGGCCAGCTCCAAATATTTTTTCTTCTTCTAGAGCTTTTATAAGATGTTTCTCATCAATCAAAGCCCCTCGCGAAGTGTTAATTATGATAGAATTCTTTTTCATTCTAGATATCAAATCTTCATTTATCAAGTGCTTATTATCTTCACTTAGAGGTAAATGCAATGATATGACATCCGAGCTTTCAAACAGCGTAGCTAAGTCTGTCATTTCTGCTCCTTCACAAAAGTCAATATAAGGATCGTAAACTAATATTTTTGCAAAACCAAGAGATGATATCTTACGCAAAAATGCTTTCCCTATTCTACCACACCCTACTATGCCCACAGTTTTACCGACAAAGGAATATAAGGGTTCATTTGCACCTATATCCCAACGTCCATTACGTACGCTTCTATCACGGCTAACAACTCTGCGCGCAACTGCGAACATAAGAGCAATTGCATGTTCCGCTACCGTTTCAGTTCCGTAGTCTTTTACATTAGCCACATATATTTTTTTCCGTGCCGCAGCTTCAAGATCTATATTATCCACACCCACACCGTACCGGACTATCACCTTACAGTTCTCTAATTTATCTATTAGCTGTCTAGGCAGCTCAGTTTCACGTGTCATAATGGCATCTGCAAACTGAGCTGCTTCTATAGTCTTTGATAAATTATTTCCAGTTACGACATGGGAGACTTTGGCATCAAAAGGAGCTAAAACACTCTTTTCAACCTCATAGTGTGGATAATTTGCGTTTATTATTACCACGCTTAAGCCCATTTGTCGACTCCCTTACATCTATGTATTAGTTGCGAAGTGCTTCCACCTCTGCTAAAAGATCTTCTACCCATGTTCCGCCATATTCTGATTTCATCCACTCTACTACAGCTGGTTGTGTTGCTTCACGGAATTCTTTAATAGCTTCTGCTGATAGTTCCGTAACTTCCATACCATAGGAGCTTAATACAGGTTTTATTGTATTATCTTGATAAGAAGTCATCCCACGATGTATCCATTTTGCAAGCTCAACACCTTGCTCAATAATACCCTGTTGTTCAGCTGTTAGGCTTTGGTAGAATTCATCACTTATTAAATAAGCGTGATAGCTGTATACGTGTCCATCTAAAGTGATATACTTTTGAGTTTCATAAAGGTTTGCAGCCAAGATATTTGTTATTCCATTTTCTTGTCCATCCGCAACACCTTGCTGTAATGCAGCAGGCAGTTCACTCCATGCAACCTCAACAGCGTTAGCTCCGATACCACTAATTATAGCGTTGTAAATTGCACTCGGCTGTATTCTTATGGTCAGACCTTTAGCATCATCAATACTTTTTATTGGGCGAACGCTATTTGTTAAATGTCTTACTCCGTTATCAGCCAAGGCTAGCATACGGATTCCGGTAGCTTCAAGCATTGACTCTCCTAATTTCTTTGTATAGTCGCTGTCATATATCATCCATGCTTCTGCGTGGCTATCAAATAGGAATGGTAAATTGAAGACGCCCATCGGAGCATATAATGCAGAAACAGGACCATCGTGTACAACTGTCATTTGAATAGTATTAGC
>JAAYSU010000186.1 GCA_012523915.1 Clostridiales bacterium | reverse complement strand
TTCAACGGCTGCATCGACTAGCTTTTCTACTGGCACTGAGGTACCTAAATAGTGAACCTCGATACCGTACTGTTCAATACCTCCATGTTTAATGTCGATTATCTCACGCAAGCCTACTGAGTGCTCATCTTCGCCTACTGTACCACATACTACTTTCATAGGATAGTTTTGGATTTCTTCTCGAATCTCATCATCTGAAAGCACATGGGGCTCAGGCGGAATAACCAGTTCATCTAGATTCACATCGAATGGCAGTCTTCCTTTCAGCTCGATTCTTGTACCCTCTGCCTCCTGCATTACCTCGGCATTGATTACTTCTGCCTCTTCAAGATTCATCTTCTTGGCAAACTCAACTGCCGCTATTACTGCAACCCTCTTATTGACAGGCAAGAACATGTTAATCATAACCGTTCCGTCTGCCATCCATTCCATTTCGGGTTTAATCAAATTACTATCCCTATATTCCTTAGTCTCTTCCAATCTGACATTTACATTATCTTTGTCATCAAGCTCATCAATGTAGACGATCTTATCCGGGTCTTCAAAGGTAGATCCTCCGATAAGCCTAGCAGGGTCATCCACTGCATCAGGATCATACTGTTCTACATTGTTGTAGCCGAAGTGGGCAGTAACTGGAGCAAAATAGTCTTCATCTCTTTCAAAGATAGTTCCGTTTCCTACTCCTCCGTCAATCTTACGGGCTATGCCGTCTCCGTTTCTCTCAGGATAATAGCCTGAATCAACAAAGAAGCCTTCTTCAACAGCTTTAAAATAGCCTCCAACCTCTATAATTTCCTCCATGAAGAGACATGCTCTTTCTTTAATCTCTCTAACTTTTTCGCGGAGAGGCCCCTCTTTTTTTAGCTCCACCATCTCCATCAATCCATCAAGACCTATAAGGGTCTGTTTAGCTGTATCGCATGCTTCTATGTTATATATATGCCATGGCACATTACGTCCCTCATCAGGAGTAATCGTGGATTGTATATCAGCCCTAGTCAGTTTAGAGACCAGCATGTTCAATACATGAGTCACCGTTGCCTCTCTTGCTGACGCCTCCATATATTTGGTATTCATCTGTGCTCTCATTCTATACCTATCACAGAGATCACGTAGTGCTACTGCATATGGAAGGTCCATGTATACGCATGGAGCAGGAGGCGCTGTCGGCGGTACTGTCGATAGACAGATATTTGACGACTTTATACCTGCTTTCTCTGAGAATAGGCTGTTTATAGCATGCTGTACGATAAGTTCAGGCATGACCTTCCATGCCTCTCTTGCCGTTGCATTTGCATTATGTGCTCCGTCTATCTGAGCTATATCTGCCCAAGCTAGAATCTTCTTTGATTCACATGCATCTACAAAGGAACGCACCATATTTATGTTCCTGTATAGGACATTGTATTGGGGGTCCTGATGGGCACCATTGATACCCTCTTCAGCAAACATGACGGCGACCTCAGGTCCTGCCACTCCAGAAACATAGGAATGGTAGTTTATGGGCCTACCAACTTCTTCTTCAATCAGATCCAATGCCTTTCTCTGGGCCCTTACCTGTTTTCTTGTAATAGGTACACCACCTACTCCTTGGGGGGTACCTTCTATAAGTCCGTCCATATGGGATTGACCTGCAGTACGTATTACCATTATGTGGTCGGCACCATGCCATGCGGCCATCCTCATGCGTCTGATATCATCTTCAAACCTACCAGATGCTATCTCTGTAGTGATAACGGGTTCTGGCTGAGGGTCAATCCAATTAAAGTATTTTGAAGAAGGCAGTCCCACTCCTTTTTCTAAAGGGCTAGTGGCATCTTTGTATTCAAAGGGGCCCATGCGCAGTCCTGGTTCCTTCTTCCTCCAAGTCCAGCCCCTTCTCTTAGGCCTATACTTATCTAGATCCTTTAATATATTTTCAATACTAAGTTTTTCATTAGGTTTTAATTCCATTCTCCGCACCCCCTACGCTTTAAACAAAGATACAACTTCATCCCAGCCCTTACCTTCTGCTAGCATAGTTCCTGCTTCTTTTATCGAAATATTTTTAGCTTTAGCTAATTTGTATACAACATGGCCTGCACCTTTGCCCATTAGGCCTCTGTCTATACAACCTTCAACTATGGGTTTTGCCTCTAATGAAGATATTCCCATGCGAAGCAAGACAGATCTTTCTATCGAAGGGGTAGTATTCTTCCTTCCCAGTTCTAATAAAGGATCCACTACCTTTTCTGTCAACTGCCAGAAACGCTGATAGAGTTCTTCATCTGAAAGATTTGCCAAATGTTTTCGTCTTTCTTGGAAATCATCTTTTCTCTTCATTGTTAAACTCCTTTCTTTACAGCGAACTCAATTGACTTATAGCCTCTTTAACAAACTCAATGTCTTTTCTTGTTTCCTCGGCTAAGAATTCTATATCTTCTTCTGTTGGTGTTGTCTTATAGGTATTTATTGCAGTCCTTATTAAAGATCTCCTCATATTGTCAAGGTCCACATCTTTTGCTTTTATAAGCGCTGGGTTTGATGGTAGTACAATATTCTTACCCGGAACCTCATCTTCAGGATCACCGAAAAACACTTCTATGCCATTATCTTTTGCAAATGACAATTGAGGTTGGACATGCTTGCCAGCACCTGTGTATTCGGTCTCCTGTACTACTATTAACTCGTCTTCTTTCATTTCCTGAGCTAAAGCGAATGCCGCAGCTAAAGATGTGTTTCCTGCAGGCCCTTTTTCTAAACCTTCCAGGCTTGCTAAGGCTTCTGTCATGTAGAATACAGAACCTTGGCTAACAGTTACATACCTCTCCATGTATCTAAGGGGCTTGGCTGCAGATCTTGGTACATCAGATCTATCAGGCCATACTGAGAAGGGAACTCCGAAGCCTGTATGTCCTGTAGTAAATGACTTTCTATTAAACATGGCATCGGATGCCATGTGCAATCCTGTGAGATCAACGGATGCACCTATTACCCTTGTTGATGCTCCTGCCTTGAGTAGTCCTCTTGCCGTTCCTGTTAAGTTTCCACCGCCTGCATTGGTTACAACTACAGCGTCGGGATCCTTATTGAATTTCTCTCTAAACTGCATTGAGATTTCATATCCTAGAGTTTCAACTCCTGCTATACCGAAGGGGGTATACAAGGATGCGTTGAAATAGCCTGTTTCCTCCAGTAACAGTAAGAACTTATAGAAAAGTTCTGGGCCAACAGAAAGCTGTACAACTTCTGCTCCCAAGGCCTCGCACTTTCTTGCCTTCTCAACGATCTCAGGTTGACCTACACCTTTTGAGTCATAGCATTCCTGAACTACAATACACTTTAATCCTGCCATAGCAGCCTGTGAAGCAACTGCCGCGCCATAGTTTCCGCTGGTTGCAGTTACTACACCCTTGAAGCCTAATTTCTTTGCATGGTATACAGAATTTGCCGCCCTCCTTGCTTTAAAGCTTCCAGAAGGGTTACAGGCCTCATCTTTTATAAATATCCTTGCCCCATAACCCGGTTTTGCATATTTACGGGCAAGGGCAGTAAGGTTTCTAAGTTCAATTATTGGGGTATCTCCTACATGGACGCTCCTCTGGATCTTTTGCATCTCTTCAAGCGAGTATCCAGTTTCACGCATCATTCTTTCATAATCAAAGGCAATTGATCCGCTTTCAAACTTAGAATAGTCTATTCCTACGGACTTTTTCATTATCTCTCCCCTGCGGGCCATAACTGAATTATAATCATTAGCCTTAGTCATCTGTTTCACCCCCAAACAAGATCTCTCTAACCTGTTCACTGATTTGCTGAAGCTCAGGTATAAATCTTCCGTAATCATGTGTATAAGATGGGTTTGCTTCAAGTAATTCACCCGTCTCTTTTCTTCCTGTTCTTGTCACTACCTGCACAGTATCCCCAATCTTTGCGTCTTCAACAAGGTATCCCTTTATCCACATTTCTAAGGGAACCTTTTTTGTATCATCAGGAACCTGCGGTGCCCGCTCTTCGGGCTCTAATATATTTCTATGGATAAGAACCCAAGTACCTTTTTTAACCATTATATTTCCTCCTATTTAACAATCTTGGCCTCTTGGCAAATCATATCTCTCATATCACCCATTATTGCCCTTGGTACAGGAAGGTCGATCATAGTCTTAAGACCTGGCCTTGCATTAATAATATGGGGGATCATGTTTACACACATGGCTATTGTACCTATTCCTCCCGGTACTTCAGGTGAGTTCACCATATTAATGTCGGGATTACCTTTGATAATCACATAGTCTCCTGTAGTTACACCTACCTGCTCAGGCTCAATCTGCTGTGGATGATCCATCTCTATCTTAATTTCGCCGTCAACATAGCCAAAACCCTTCATTGCACAGCCTGCAACATCGCCTGCTTTTGCGAATCCATGAGGAGCTTTCCTGTCTACATCGGTCACTATAGGATCCATCGATTGCTCAATTTTATCAACCTTCCAACCGATTGCATCTGCTATCATACGTATAGACTCAGGGAAACCTACATGGCCTGATAGCTCTCCCGTTTCTACACCTTTCTTAAACTCCTCTACAGTAATACCTATCCCTTGTTCTTTCATTACTGCAGGGCCAAAGGGCGATAGGCTGTTAACCCTTCTTGCGGTTATATGTTGAACTTCCTCGCAGCAACCTGTCATAACTACAACTAGTAGGTCCATGATTAATCCAGGGTTGATTCCAGTGCCAAGTACTGAAACTCCATTTTCCTTGGCTATCTCGTCCAACTGTCTTGCCAGCTCAGGCTCTTGTGCTTGCGGATAAGCCATTTCCTCAGCACTAGTTATGCAGTTAATCTTTCTTTCCAGTATGAATTTTATGCGGTCAAAAGCTGATCTTGTGAATGAATCGGTACAAAGCATAACTACATCTGCAGATCCTTCTTTTATGACTTCTTCTGGCGGCCCTATTATTACATCAGGCCTATCTCCTCTTGGTGTTTTTATATAGTCGTACATGCTCTTGCCTAACTTGGCACCTCTACCTACAACTCCTACAATCTCTACTCCCTCTTTTTTGAGTAGCATATCGGCTATGCCGGAACCCATAGCGCCCAGTCCCCAAATAATAACTTTTACTTCTTTCATATATGTTCCCTCCCTCATCTGTATTAATCTTAATTTTCTGAAAATTGATTCCTACTTATTATAAATAGCAAGTTGCGTGCCAATATTTATTATGGATATTTTATCCTTTATATTGAATAATAAACAGGAATATGCGAGGTTTAGTTATAAATATAAATAATAAGTGCAAAAATATTTGCATAATAGCAAAAATATTTGCACTTTCTTTTAAAAATCTGCGTTAGAATATTCTGTCACTTTTTATCCAACAATGTTATTCTTCTTAAGTTTATGTTGAAGGGTCTGGCGTTTTATTCCAAGCTGTTTTGCTGCTTTTGAGATGTTTCCCTGATTTATTGACATGGCCTCATCAATCAGATGGCTTTCTATCATACTGAGGTAATTGTTTAAGCCTAGCTCTGTTACTTCTTCTAGGCTCGCCGGCTTCTTCTTATTGTCCCTATCTATTGTTAGATGTTCGTCATCCAGAACATGTTCCTCCTCAATCATTGATACCCCAGCCATAATAATATTTTCAAGCTCTCTTACATTGCCTGGATAATCATATTCCATCAATTTTTCTTTGGCTCTATCGGATATCATCCATATTTGCTTGTCATTTATTCGATTATGCTTGGCGAGGAATTTCTCTGCAAGGAGTAATATATCATCCCTTCTTTCTCTAAGCGGGGGAATATTGATGGGAATTATGCGTAGACGATAATAAAGGTCCTTTCTTAGTTTTCCTTTTTCGATTAAACTCTCAGCAGGCTCGTTGATAGTAGCTATTATTCTCACATCAATCGGGATGTCTTCAGTACCCCCTACACGCCTTATATAATCTTCCTGGAGAACACGAAGAAGCTTGCCTTGCAATTCATAGGGCATAGCACTTATTTCATCTAATAAAAGTGTTCCTCCGTCTGCCTGTTCAAATAGCCCGATTCTATCAACAGCCCCTGTAAAGCCTCCTTTTGCCGTTCCAAATAGAATCCCTTCAAGAAGGCTTCCGGGCAAGGCAGCAAAGTTTTGGGCCAGGAAGGGCTTATCTTTACGTATTCCGTCATAGTGTATGCTCTGAGCAACTAATTCTTTTCCCGTACCTGTCTCCCCGTATATTAATACTGATGCATTGCTTCTTGAAGCTTTCATTGCTTTTTCTATTACTTCAAGAAACTTTTTATTCTGCCCTATTATATCGCTAAAGTGATATTCCTTTATTTTATGCTTTTTTCCTTCCTTAGACTCAGCAGGTGCACTGTGAAGCTTCAAAATAGTCTTCGACATCTCCTGTATTTCGGTTATATTCTTTGCAATTTCAATCGCACCTATTACTTTGTCTTCTAGAATTACAGGATAGGAGCTATTAATAGTAGTTATTTCTTTTCCGTCAATATTTTTATAGGTTTGAAGCCTGTTTTCTGTGGTTTGTTTTTTTAATGCCCTTAACAAAGTACTGTTATTCTCATCAAGATTCTTAAAGACATCATTAAAATTCTTTTTTAGAACATCTTTTTGATCCATCTTCTCTAGTTGAGCCATGGCCTCATTATATATTATAGTCTTGCCATTAGCATCAATAACATGGACCCCTTCGTCCATGAGCTTGAATATCTCCTCAGTTATTCTTTTATACTCCCTTACTTTCATTTCTAAAACCCCCTATGCCCAGTCTATCACATTTTTTGTGTAGTGCAAATATTTTTGCATCTTGATTATATTATATAGTGACCTATATAATTAACTGTGCATTGCAATTAAACGATGGAGGATATTCATGAGAATAAGAAAAGAACCAGATGAATTACAAGACGAAGAAGTACTTTTAACTGCAAAGGTTTCAGATGCTTTAGGTCATCCTGCCCGTGTAAAGATATTCCACTATATCTTTATTAATAATAGGAATAGGAATAGGGTTTGCAATAAAGATGTAGTCAATGCTTTTGACTACTCCCAAGCTACTATATCTCAACATATTAAAAAACTTGTACAGGCAGGCCTGGTACAAGTTAAAAAAGAAGATAAATTTTCATTTTATTTCGTAAATATTGGGATGTTAGGAAAGTATATTGATGCTGTTAAAAAATTCAGCAGTGATTAGCGATAAGTTCCTCGATAAAATTTTAAAGCTATATCAGCTATAATTGATCTCTTTAGATCTATTGCTTTGTACATGCATAGTTCATGGCAACATAAGCATTCTATGCATTCTTCGTAGTTTATTTCCTTCGTATCTTTATCGATAACTTCTACGGGGCAGCTCTCTACACAGACATTGCAATTTTTACATTTCTTTAAATTGACTCTAGGTTTTGAGTGCAAAAAATTGATGACAGGGATCAATATATTAAAATTTCTTAATCTAGCGCCCCGCTGAAATGCAGGAAGCTTGAAATTTTTAAGCCTTGGAATTGATTGAAAATCTCCCTCTATTTTTATCTTATCTAAAGAGCCCTCGCCTACTATTCTGTCTTTTGAAGCAGTTAATATGGGGAGGTCTTCAATATCCAAGCCAAGCATTTTTATTGCTACCACATCCAATGCCAATGGGTCATTGCTGATAAGTATTTTATTGGCTTGATATACTTCCCCAGCAGTGGGACCATCACCTTGCATAGCCTGTATGCCGTCCATTATATGAAGATGGAATTTGCCACATTCATGGATATCCGCAAGTATTTCACCAAAATCCCCAGGAGTGGTGGCCATCTTATGGTACTTAGCTTTTCTTAATCCTGGAATGCAACCAAATACATTTTTTATGGCGCCGGTATAGATCCCCATCATATGTGTTTTAAACTTGGGAAGATTAATAACTACATCCGCATCGTATATCGGCTTTGCAAGATACATCTTTTCTTTTAACTTACCTTTTGGAGAAAACTCAACTACGCCCTCTTTATCGAAGTTCTTTATTATTGCTCCCTCTTCTTTGGCAACTTTCTCTAAACCAGAAGCCCTAAAGCTTTGGGCTGTGGGAGCCACACCTGCAATAGCACCGCCGGAGCTATCTCCTATCCAAACTTCACAGTCCCTTTCTTTTAATATCCTAGTCAAGGCCCTAACGAATTCACAATGGGTAATAGCCGCCGAATCAGAGGATTTAGGTCCTATTAGGTTTACCTTTAAAAGTACCCTGTCCCCGGCTTTAACAAATAGGGCCCAACCACCCAAGCTATCTATTCCGTCGTTGATTTTCTCTATTAAGTTTTTTAGGTTATAATCCTTGCATTCTTTAATTATTACCTTGCTCATATGAAACCTTTCTAGATTAATAACAGGCATTAGTTTTAATCTACACAACCTAATGCCTATCAGATCATCTTCATTAACAACTGAGGTTTCAGAATCAAACGTCCGCTTCTACCGTTCCCATCCACAAATGGATGTACTGCCTCAAATTTAACTTGTCCATCAATACTATACTATGAATATTTTCCCTTAGCCTTTTTATTTTTCCTTCTGTAAGAGGTCGATATGAATTAAGTGAATTAAGTTTTTTAATAATAATCTATTTTATTAAATACTATAATCCCTTATACAAAATTTTTATTGATAAAAATAATGAATTTTTTAATATCTTTTAAATTATTTTTCAATATACTATGTATTATTTTTTTATCTATTTTGATATATTCGTGAGACAATATATTTCTGAGACCCACCATATTTCTATAAGCCTTAGTTTCTTCATCATTTAAATAATTCTCTTTGTTTAAGATGCTAAATGCCTCCCCTAAGGTCTGAGGATTTCCCATTTTATTATCAACTACAATATGAGTAGCGATATCAATCATCATATTTATAGAAATAAACAAATTATATTCTATTACATCCTGTACAATATCGTCTTCTAAAAACTCTTCCAGAGATATATCCTTGAATCTTTCAATCTTATTCAAAGATTCTGATAATTGATTTAACCTCTGTTTAATTAGTTCAATATTAACCATCCATTTCCACCTCTTCTTTTAATCTATCTATGGTTTTAGCATAAGATAAATCAAGGTATCTTTTCATATCATTGTACTCAAATAGGGTTTTCACTTTATAACTGGTTTCTATGGATTTATCACGGGAAAACAACAATATATTATTTTTGTAAATTTGATATTTTAAAAAAGGAGTAGCATCATTTAAAATAACTAAATCCACTTCTTTTCTACAACTATCTGATAGTTGCATCTTAATATCTAGATATGTTTGTATATCCATATCATTTTTCAGATATATTGCGATATCTATATCACTATCTTTTCTCATCCTACCTTGAACATATGAACCAAAGATATAAGCAAAAATTATATCTTCATAATCCATTAAAAT
>JAAYSU010000185.1 GCA_012523915.1 Clostridiales bacterium | reverse complement strand
TCTAAATACTTCTCTCTACAAACTCTAGCATAACTGTACATAGCATGTAAATAATCAGGTTTCAATACCAGAATAGCTCTAAAATGTATGGCCGCATGGTCGTATTCTTCTTTTTCCGCTAGATCACGCCCTTTTTTTAATATACCCTCCAAGATCCTAGCGTTGAAATTGTTGTTCATGTATTCTACATACTGTGGTACATATTTAAACTCCGGATCAATTCCTATTATCCAAACCAGGTTTTCCGCTATTTTATTTGCTTTTAAACCTTCTCCACTCTTGAAAGCTTCTAAATCCTCTTTTCGTAGAGGAATGGGAGCGGATTTCATGTAATCAACGCCAGCCCTTTTGATATATTCGGGTGTAAGTTCATCAAATACAAAGAGATTTAAATATTTCTTTAAGTATTTCTTTATACGATCTTCCTTCTCTTGAAAAGGGGGAAGTACAGGTGCTGTAGGAGATATTTTGCTCTTCTTATTTACATCTTTACCCATCCTGTAAATTGCTTTTTTCTCCCTATCTAATTCTTTATCGGTTTTTGGCTTTCCTAATCGCTTCATATTACAGCTCCCATCTTTTTCTTTTAAACCTATTGATTTCTTTAATAGTTAAAGCCTGCATCAAATCCTGCTTTAAAAGCTCTTCCAGTTTTATTCCTGCTCCCGATATAAATCTATCTTTCCATTGGCCGTATTGATAGAATATTCTATATAAATCCTCTCTCTTATGAGATTTGTGTTGATATCCTTTTAAATAATAAAAATGTGCAAATTCCTCGTAAAAATCAAAAGGACTTTTGCAAAGCTCATAAGCACAATATTCTAAGCTTTTTTGAAATCCGCCTCTATTATAGTACAGGTTAAATACTCTTTCAAGCATCTTAAGGTTAATCAAGTCCTCTGAGGATATATATTTATTGGATATTACCTCATAAGGTGGACTAGTTCTAAAGACATAACCATGTTCTTCTATCTGATCTGCTATAGGCGTTCCTTTTAACAGCTTCAGAAAACCTAATTGCAAGTAATCCGCTCCTAAAGCATAAACATCATTAAAGGATTTTTTAAAACTATCATAGTCTTCATAAGGTAGACCAGCTATTAAATCAAGATGCAGATGAATATTCCCAGATTCTATAAGGCTCTCAATATTTGCCGATAGATTCGAGAAATCCATAGAACGGTTTATCGCTTTCAGAGTGTCCTTGTTTGTTGATTGTATACCGATTTCAAACTGAAAAAGTCCAGGTCTCGCATTCTTAAGTAAATCAAGCGCCTCCTGGTCAAATAGATCAGCACAGATCTCAAAGTGAAAATTTGTTACACCATTATCTAAGTTAATTAAGTATTTAAATATTTCTAAAGCTCGTACCTTATTATAATTAAAAGTACGGTCTACGAACTTAACTTGTTTAACATTTTTGTAAATGAAATAGCTTAGATCCTGTTTTACTCTATCTAACGGTAAAGCTCTAACACCCCTATCTGCTGCAGAAAGGCAATAGCTGCAAGAAAAGGGACATCCCCTTGTAGATTCATAATAGATGATCTTATCAGCTTCACTTACCAGAGATTTATAGGGAAATGGCACCTGATTAAAATCTGCTGGGTCCCCTTTAGGGTTGACCTCTATTTCTCCGTCCTGTCGATATATTAATCCCTTTATTGTATTCATCCTTTCCCAATTTTCTCGGGATAAGATCTCTAAGAGAAGAGGAAAACTCTCCTCCCCTTCTCCTGTTAATATAAAATCGATGCCTTTATTATTCTTCATTAAATCAAAAGGCTGAAAACTAACTTCAGGTCCTCCCAGTATTGTAATTATATTTGGTTTGGCTTTTTTAATATCATCTACTAAAGAGAGGGTCCTTTCAATATTCCAAATATAGCAAGAGAAACAGATAATATCATAGCCTTCTCGAATCAGTTCACCATAAATATAGTCATTATCATTATTTATAGTGAACTCTTGAAGGTATAGACATTCATGGAAATCTTCACAAACAGCATATAGATACTTTAAAGCGAGATTCGAGTGTATGTATTTTGAGTTTAAAGTAGTCAGTAGAATTTTCATATTTTCTCCTGCACGAAAGGAAGGCTTACAGCATTCTTAACCACTCATCCTTAAGCATTCCGGAATTTTCTTTTGCAATAGTAATTTGTCTTAACAATAAATCTTTATCGTCGGGCAAATCACCTTTCAGCGAAAGGTAATTTGATGCGTGGTTACTTCTAAAAACACATCTTTTCTTTACATTTATATTTTCAATAAGCAATTCCGTTTCCAATAGCACTTCCTCTGGTGAAAGAAGTTGAAAACGATTTGATCTAATAGCATCATATAACTCTGTTCCCGGTTCTATCATCAGCGTCAATAACCCTACATATGAGGGTTCCATCATGCTAATCATCTTTCCGGTTTCAATGGCATGTTCTTTCCATCCTGTCTTACCTGCCAAACCGGAAATAAAAGTAACAGAAGCCTTAACACCAGCGTCTTCTATTCTACGAACCGCATCGATTATCTGTTTGGCAGTTGCGCCTTTTTTAATATCCTTTAATACCTTGTCACTTCCTGATTCAGCGCCAATGTAAATTATCCCAATGCCCTTTTCTTTTAACTCTTCTATTTCCGATTGACTCTTTCTTAAAACATCAAGAGGTGAGCCGTAAATTCCTATGCGATTACATTCTGGGAATAAATCATTAATTGTATCAAGGATTGCTACAAGCTTCTCATTTGGCAATATCAAAGCATCCCCATCTGCAAGAAAAATTCGCTCGACCCTGCGATAATGTCTTCTTGCCCACTGCAGATCCTCTACTACTTCTTCATAATTACGTATTCTAAACTTATCAGCTTTGTACATGCTACAAAAAGTACACTTGTTATGAGCACATCCAATTGTAACCTGTACTATTAAGCTATTCGCTTCACTTGGAGGTCTATAAACACTGCCTTCATATCTCATAGACTACATCCTCTCTGGAACTTCCATGCCTAGTAAGTGCAAGCCGTTTTTAATCGTTTGCTTTGCGGCATATACTAACAACAATTTAGCTCTTTTTTCTGCGACATCATCAACTAGTATATGCTCATTATGATAAAAACGATTGAAACCCTGAGCTACATTAACTATATGCCTTGTTACTATAGATGGCTCATACTTCTCTGCTGCCTCCAGTACGATATCAGGAAATGTATAGATCATTTTAGCAAGCTCGTGAGCACTATCGCTACTAATATAGTTCATATCTAGCCCATCAATATTTTCTAAGGCAAAATCAAAGTCATCAACCGCATTTCTTAGCACACTAGCTGCTCTAGCATGTGTATATTGCACATAGGGTCCGGTTTCTCCGTCGAAGTTTAAGACCTTATCCCATGAAAACACATAGTCTTTTATTCTATTATTAGACAGCTCATTGAAGACTACAGCACCTATTCCTACCTGTTTAGCTGTAACATCTAGATTGTCGGTGTTTACGTTTTTCTCCAGAATAATATTCTTTGTTTGCTCAACCGCTTTATTAAGAACATCTTCTAAAAATACAACTCTGCCATGTCTTGTTGACATTGTTCCATCTTCTAAACTCACCAATCCAAATGGGACATGTATGCAGTCTCTTGCCCATTCGAACTCCATCAGCTCTAGAATCTGAATCCACTGCTGGAAATGAAGGTTCTGTTGAGAAGCAACTACATATATGTTCTTATAGAAATCATAATGCTCTTTTCTATATATTGCTGCTGCTATATCCCTTGTTATATAAAGAGTGGACCCATCTTTTTTCATTATCACTGCCGGCGATAGATTGTAGTCTGATAGGTCTACTATATGAGCTCCTTCGGATTCTACAAGCAGATCCTTTTCGCGCATTTTATCGATAACAGATTTCATCTTATCCGAGTAGAAGCTCTCACCAGCATAGGAGTCGAATTCAATGCCCAGCATATCATACACTCTATTGAATTCCTTAAGGCTCTCATCGCGGAACCATTGCCATAGTTTTACTTCTTCCTCTTCGCCATTTTCTAACCTAGTAAAGGTTTCTCTTGCTTCGTCTTCTAATGATGGATCCTTCTCCGATTCTTCATGGAACTTTACATAATAGCCAAGTAGGGTCTGTATCGGAGCTTCCTTTACGTCTTCCTCATTTCCCCAACGCTTGTAAGCTACAATCATCTTTCCAAACTGAGTGCCATAATCACCCAAATGATTAATTCTTACGGTATCATAGCCTAAGAAGTCATAAATTTTATAGATTGAATGACCAATTACAGTACTTCTAATATGGCCAATGTGGAAAGGTTTTGCAATGTTCGGTGAAGAATACTCTACTATTACCCTACGGTTCTGACCAATATCACTACTTCCAAATTTGTCTTTTTTGTCAGCTACTTCTTTTATAACTTCAGACATAAAGACCTTTCTATTTAAAAACATATTTACATATGCATTA
>JAAYSU010000184.1 GCA_012523915.1 Clostridiales bacterium | reverse complement strand
TCTAATAGCAGTAGCCACTTTAGAGGGCTCATCCTTCATAATTACTATGTCAGCTGCCTCTATCGCAGCATCAGAGCCAAGAGCTCCCATTGCAATACCCACATCTGATCTAACAATAACAGGAGCATCGTTAATTCCATCACCTATAAATACAAGTTTCCCCTTGCTAGACAACTTATCGAATAAGCTTTCTAGTATTTCTACTTTTTGAGTGGGTAATAGTTCTGCATATGTATCATCAATCCCAAGTTCATCTGCCACTTTTAAAGCGATTTGCTCTGCATCACCTGTTAGCATCATCAATTGTTTTATGCCTAACTTTCTTAATTCCCTAATAGCTTTCCCGCTATCAGGCTTTAACTCATCTGAGATTAGTATATAACCTTCATAGGTGCCGTTAATTGCAAGATGTACAATAGTTCCTACGGGAGGGTTTTCATTATAATCTATACTATATCTTTTCATCATTTTGCTGTTGCCAGCTAATACTATTTTACCGCTAACTTTTGCAGATACACCTTCACCTGGTATTTCTTCAACTTCTGAAATCAGTTCACTATCAAGTTCTTCTCCATAGGCATCCTTTATTGAGATTGATATGGGATGATTTGAGAAATTTTCTGCATATGCTGCATATTTTAATAGTTCTTCTTCGGACATATTAACAGGACTAATCTCCTGTACTTTAAATACTCCCTTAGTCAATGTGCCTGTTTTGTCAAATACTATTACTTCGGCATTCGCTAAGGCTTCAAGATAATTGCCTCCTTTTACTAATATACCTTTCTTTGAGGCTCCCCCTATCCCTCCAAAAAAGCTTAAGGGTATAGATATTACAAGAGCACATGGACAGGATACTACTAAAAAGATAAGGGCCCTATATATCCAATCATTAAAAGTAGCACCGCTGATTAAAATAGGTGGAACCACCGCAAGAATCACTGCAACTATAACAACTATTGGAGTATATACCCTTGCAAATCTGGTAATGAATCTTTCTGACTTTGACTTTTTGTTGCTGGCATTTTCAACTAGGTCTAAGATCCTACTAACGGTAGACTCCCCAAACTCCTTTGTCACCCTTGCAGTTATTAGACCGTTTATGTTTATGCTTCCACTCAAAAGCTCACTGCCTGCTGATATCTCACTTGGCACTGATTCACCTGTCAGGGCAGATGTATCTATCAAAGAACTTCCCTCTATTACTTCACAGTCAAGAGGGACCCTTTCTCCTGCTTTAATTACGATAGTATCTCCTATGCTAACCTTATTGGGATCCATTACCACAATGTCATTTCCTCTTTTTACATTTGCATAGTCAGGACGTATATTCATTAGCTCTGCAATTGATTTTCTTGATCTATCAAGGGCAAAATCCTGAAATAGTTCGCCGATCTGGTAAAATAGCATTACCGCTACCCCTTCCGGGTACTCCCCTATAGCAAATGCTCCTAGGGTGGCAATAGCCATTAAAAAGTGTTCGTCAAAGACTTGGCCCTTGATAATATTTTTTACAGCCTTAAACAATATATCTGAACCTATTATTAAGTAACTGATAATAAATACTCCTAATTGGAAATGTTTTTCAGTTATAAATAGGGCTAGAGTAAACAACACTGCGCTTGCTATTATTCTATATAATTGATTTCTCATAACACATATCCTCTCTCATTTACCTTATTTAATATGCTCCAAAGCTTTTTCAATTATCGATCTTATACTGTCATCACAGAGAGAGTAAAAAACGATTTTACCTTCTCTTCTAGATTGTACTAAGTTTGATTCCCTAAGATTCCTAAGTTGATGAGATATTGCAGATTTGGTCATATCTAGAAGTAATGCAAGATCACAACCACACATCTCACTCTCACTTAATGCCAGTAGTATTCTCAAGCGCGTACCATCTCCAATTACCTTAAAAAATTTCGATAGATCCTCTATATCTTTATCTTCTTTCATTTTAGATCTAACTTTTTTTATAATCTCATTATGAATAGGATGACAATCACAATTCATGGTTTCTATCAATTGAATCACCTCTCAACTATTTATACCCACACTTTAATTGAGCAACCATTCAACTGTCAATTATATCGTGTATATATTTTTAAAAGAAACAGAAAATAAAAATAAAAATGGAGGTAGAATATGTCTGATATAAAAGAACGAATAATTGAAGAGCTGGATAGCAGGATAGAAAGATTACGAGACCATCAATATAAGGAAATTGTAGTCACAGGAAATCAATATGAAGAATTAAACCAAGCCCTGTCTAAGGTAATTGGAGCTCCACTTTTAACAGAGCTTGAAAGCATAAAGGACTTTGTTGAGAAATTATAAAAGTTAGGCAAATAATATTAAGCTAGAGGCCATTACCATCATTCCAAGAACCAACCCATAAATTGCCTCATGGTTATGACCATATTTATGCGCAGTAGGCAGTAACTCATCAAGCGCTATATACACCATGATTCCTGCAACTCCCGCAAATATGATTCCAAACATGGCTCCATTTAAAAAAGGTATCAGTATTAGATATCCCAATATAGCACCAGCTGGCTCGGATAGACCTGATATAAAAGATAGCTTAAAAGCCTTCTTCTTGCTATTTGTAGCAAAGTAAACAGGCACCGAGACAGCTATCCCCTCGGGAATATTATGAATTGCTATAGCAATTGCTATACTAATGCCCAGGGTAGGATTCTGTAATGCAGCAACAAATGTAGCTATACCTTCAGGAAAGTTATGAATTGCTATTGCCAATGCTGAGAATAGTCCCATTCTCATTAGTTCGGACTCCTCATTATCCTTATTTTCTATTTCACTTACATCCCGCGCTTCATGTGGGTTTTCCACGCTGGGAATCATTTTATCTATAATAGCAATTACAAATACACCTATAAAAAATGCAATCGTTGTATAGAGGTAACCTTTTTGTGCACCATATATGCCTTCTAAGGAAATTCTAGCTTCAGCAAATATTTCTACTAATGAAACATAGATCATAACCCCTGCAGAGAAGCCTAAGACCACAGATAAAAATTTTTTATTTGTTTGTTTAGTGAAAAATGCCAATGCACTTCCTACACCTGTAGAAAGGCCTGCAATTAAAGTTAAACTAAATGCAAATAATACTTCATTAGCAGTAAAAACCATAACAAAATTCCCTCACAATAGCTTTATGAAAGTAAGGTGCGGTCATTTGCAAATATTTCACCGCTCGCCTTTTCAAAGCGAACAAGCAATTCTTCGACCGTCAATCTCTTCTTTTCCTCGCCTTTAATATCCAACACAATACGCCCGTCGCTCATCATTATCAATCGATTTCCATGTCTTATAGCATCGCGCATATTATGTGTCACCATCAATGTAGTAAGATTACCCTTTCTGATAATCTCATCGCTTAATTCAAGCACTTTTTTAGCTGTCCTTGGATCAAGAGCAGCAGTATGTTCATCTAATAGCAATATTTTAGGTTTTTTTAAAGTCGCCATTAAGAGAGTCAAAGCCTGCCTTTGACCCCCTGAAAGCAACCCAACCTTATCGCTTAATCGATCTTCTAATCCAAGATCTAATTGTTTTAGCAATCCTTTATATATTTTTCTTTCTTCGTTACTTATACCCCATTTTAAACTTCTGTAATCTCCCCGTCTATATGCCAGGGCTAAATTCTCTTCAATACCCATATTGGAAGCCGTTCCCATCATAGGATCTTGAAACACTCGCCCAATAAATCCTGATCTTTTGTACTCTGGAAGCTTTGTAATGTCTATACCATCAATGATGATTGAACCCTGTTCAACAATATGAACCCCTGCAACACAGTTTAGCAATGTAGATTTCCCTGCACCGTTACCCCCAATAAGGGTAACAAAGTCTCCTTGGTCGAGCGTTAGGTTCACATCATATAAGGCTATTTTCTCATTAATAGTACCGCTATTAAATTTTTTGTACACTCCATTGATAGTCAGCACCTACATCGCCTCCTTTCTTATTTTAACATAAGTTTGTATACGCGATCTAATAACCGGTAATGATAATGCTATTGCAACGGTTATTGCTGTAAACAGCTTTAAGTCATTGGCATGCATTCCCATCTTTAAAACTAGGGCAATAATAATCCTATATGTTATTGCTCCAAGCACCAGCGATAACAGCCTGCTGAAGAAGTTATTCTTACCGAATAATACTTCTCCAATAATAACTGAAGCTAAACCAATTACAATTGAGCCCATTCCCATTTGAACGTCTGCAAAACTTTGACTTTGCGCTATCATTGCTCCACTTATTCCCACTAAACCGTTGCTAATCACCAAACCAAGTATTATCATAGTATTAGTGTTTATTCCTTGCGCGCGTGCCATCTGGGGATTATTCCCAGTGGCACGAATCGCGCACCCTATTTCAGTTCCGAAGAACCAATATAGTATGCAGACTATTATGATTACGGTTATGAATCCAAGGATCATAACAGAATTTGAGCGATTTATTCCAAGGTTCTCTAAAACCGTATACACTGTATCCATACGCAGTAGGGATACATTAGCCTTCCCCATTATTCTTAAGTTTATGGAGTATAAAGCGATCATTGTCAAAATTCCTGACAATAAAGCAGGAATTTTTAGCTGGGTATGCAGCATCCCAGTTACGAATCCAGCGATCATCCCTCCTACACAAGCCAATCCCGTTGCGAGAAAAGGATCCATACCGTTGTATATGCCGTTTGCCGCAATCGCTGCGCCCATGGCTATGCTACCTTCCACGCTTAGGTCAGCTATGTTTAATATCCTATAGGTTATATAAACACCGATTGTCATAATAGCCCAAAGTAATCCTAATGAAATTGCACCCAATAAAATCTGTAACATTTCAATCCTCGTTCCTAATCAATCACATATTCTTGCAATTCTGAAGGTATTTCTATTCCTATTTCCCCGGCTACTGTACCGTTAATCGTAAAGTCATACCCTCTTGGTTTTTCGATAGGCATAGTAGATATTTCAGCTTCTCCTTTGATTAGCTTAACAGCCATTAGTCCTGTTTGATACCCCAGATCATAGTAGTCAATTCCAAGGGTTGCTAGTCCTCCATTGCTTACCATTCCAGCTTCGCCACATATGACGGGTGTCTTTGATGATGATGTTACACCATGAACTACAGGCATAGCTGAAGCGAAAACATTATCTGTAGGTATATATATTGCATCGCACTGTTCAACTATAGATTGAGTTGCCTGTTGTACATCGTTAGAATTAGTAACTGTTACCTCAACATAATTAAGTCCTAATTCTTCAATTATCTCTTGCGCCATTTGAGCTTGCAAAATTGAATTATCTTCACTTGAGGTATAGAGAACACCTACAGTTTTTGCTTCTGGTGCAAGTTGAAGCAACAGTTCTATTTGCTCTTTTATGGGATTCATATCTGTGGTCCCTGATACATTACCGCCTGGCGATTCATTTGATTCAGCTAACCTTGCACTAACGAAATCTGTGATAGCAGTGGCCAAAATTGGAATCTCCGAGGTCTTTCCTGCAATTGCTTGAGCAGCAGGTGTGGCTATTGCCAGAACTAAATCGACATTATTGCTGACAAACCTATCACTGATGCTGGACATATTACTCTGGTCACCTTGAGCATTCTGTTCGTCAACAGTGATATTCTCACCGTCAATATAGCCATTATCTTTTAGGGCATCTAAAAAGCCTTCTTTAGCAGCGTCCAGGGCGATATGATCCATATATTGTATGATTCCAATTTCAATAGCATCTTGTGTTTCGCCTCCTCCTGAACAGCCAACACCTAGCGTTACTACCATCATGACAGCTAGTAGAAGTGAAATAAGCTTTAAATTTTTAGTCATTTTTTAATCCTCCTTTTGAAATTTTTATAAAAAAAAACGCCTCCTGTATAACAGGGGCGAATTGTAGCTCGCGGTACCACCTTGTTTTCGTTGTGATTATACACAACCTCAGCAAGTGACTATCATCACTTCTCCATTATAACGGTTGGACTCCGTCACCTCCTACTCAGTATTACAATACCTTTCAGTGTGCAGCTCTCAAGATGAATTCACGGTACTAATATCCTGCTTTCATTTCACCAACCGAAAGCTCTCTGTAAGGATTATCATATCCGCTACTACTTCTTGGTCAAAGCTTTTAACGTTATGTTTTATAATTATATGCAGGTCAATTAAATTTGTCAACATAAAATTTTATTTTTTTATCTTTTTTTCTAGAGAAGTCAAACACATGTGACTTAGCCTCTGATAAATACTCTTTGAAAATGCTTAGATGTCTATTAAATTGTTTTTATTATAAGTTATAATAAAAATAAAAAAAATGACAAGGCTATATTTATGAACATATTTGATGAAATAACTGAGCACCTATTATATGATAATAAACCGTCGTATTATTTAAAGACACTAGCAATGGATAGTGTTCCTTTTAATACCTTTAGAGCTCTTATCGAAACCAAACAATCTAAGATTCATCATCCTGAAGGTAACGTATGGAACCATACCTTGCTCGTTGTTGATGAAGCCGCAAGGGTAAAAGAAAAAAGCAAGGACAAGAAAGTCTTTATGTGGGCTGCCTTGCTTCATGATATAGGCAAGCCTGAAACGACAAAAGTAAGGAAGGGCAAAATAACAGCATATAATCACGATAAGGTGGGAGCAGAGAAAGCAATAGAATTTTTAAGCCATCTAACAGATGACGATGTCTTTATTAAAAAAGTATCCTCTCTTATCAGGTGGCATATGCAGATTCTCTTCGTTGTAAATGATCTGCCATTTAAAAACATAAAGCAGATGCTAAAAGAAGTAGATCCCTATGAAATCGCCCTATTAGGTTACTGTGACCGAATAGGGCGATTAAATCCCGATATTGAGAAGGAAAAAAAGAACATCAAATTATTTATTGAAAAAGTAAGCACATTCCATCATTTTGAGTAGCTTATAGCATTTTTAACACAAGCTGTTCGGCAGTTAGAGCATTGATGACACACAGCTTTATCTATTGCCGCTTTTCGTTCTTTTATTACTACTGCATCTGATGGGCAGACCTTTATACAAGCTCTACAAGCCGTACATTTCTCATCATTCACCCTATGAGAGAAAATTGCATATCTGCCAAATAATCTTTGCAGGGGCTCAAAGGGGCATATTAGATTATGAAATACTTCTGCTTTATAGAAAAACGTTATAATTAAAGAAATAAGGAGCCAGATCAATAATATAGGTAAATTGATATGAACTACTTTTTTGAAAACAATCATTGCTAAAATACTAACTATTAAAGCTAGCCATGTAAAATTCCCTGATTCAAGCCATTTAGGAGCACTTTTCTTTTTAACATTTAATTTACTTAATAGATTATCTAAATGAATCATCATGGTATTCATGGGACAAATATAACCACAGTAAATTCTGCCGAACAAGATAGCAATTAAAAGGCTTGCTGCATATATAGCTAGCCACATCATCATAGGACCCTTAACAATCAAAAATATAAAAATAGCTAAAAAAATCAACTGTATAAAAGTAATTATGTATCTCATCGATAAAACTCCTTATAAATAATTTGCTTGCTATCAAAACATTATACAGATAAAATATATATAAAGGTGTTACCAATGTAACTAATTGGGAGGGTTTTTTGAAAAAACTAATTAATTTAATAAAATCTACTACTCTATTTAAGTATTTGACGCTTGATCAGATTGAAGAGAGTTTAAAAAATGGCAAATTCAAGGTTGTTACCTATAAGCAAAATAGTGTAATTCATTTTGATGGAGAACTATGCAATAAGTTAGAGATTATCCTTTCAGGGAAAGTGGTTGTTGATAGAATCGATGAATCTGGTAATCTCTTTACAATAGTAGAATTTTGCAAAGACGACATCCTAGGTGGAAATCTACTTTTCTCAACTAGTCCTTTTTACCCTATGACAGTATCAACTCAAGAATTATCACAAATACTTGAAATTGAAAATGAGCTTTTATTCGAATTATTGTCTAGCAATAAAGATCTCTTACGCACATATTTGGAATATATATCTGACCATGCCTCAATATTGGGCAATAAGATTAAACACTATGCAAATAAAACTATTAGAGAAAGTCTAATGGCCTATCTAGAATACGAATCAAAGATACAGAATTCCAATCAAATAAAACTTGAAATAACAAAAAAAGAGCTTGCTGAAAGAATCGGAGTTCAGCGCACTTCACTTTCAAGGGAGCTTGCTAAAATGAGAAATGAAGGACTAGTTACATTTGACTCGAATTCGATAACCATACTAAAGAATTAGTATAATATTTAACATTTTATTGATAATCATTTAACTTTTGTATGCTGCAATAAAGCAAGAAAATTATTGGAATTAAGATTTTTAAGAAGTTTTTTTATTATTTTACGAATTCATATTGACAAACAAACAATAAAGTAGTATCCTAAAATTGACAATAAATTATCAAACTAAAGAGCTATATAGGGATCTGGAAAATACCAGTAGTTACAATATAATACTCCTAATCTTAAAGCGAAACACAAAGGACTAACCCACCTTTGT
>JAAYSU010000017.1 GCA_012523915.1 Clostridiales bacterium | reverse complement strand
ATTTAGCTTCCATCCTGGTAGTGTGTAGAATAAACCTGCCGCAAGGGGTATTCCTAGGGTATTATAAAAGAAAGCCCAAAACAGATTTTGCTTAATGTTCCTTATAGTAGCCTTGCTTAGCTCTAATGCTGTAACTACATCATTCAAATCGCTTTTCATTAAGACTAGATCAGCTGATTCTATGGCTACATCTGTCCCCGCCCCTATGGCAATTCCGACATCGGCCCTTGCAAGCGCTGGCGCATCGTTTATTCCATCACCTATCATTGCAACCTTTTTGCCCTCATTTTGAATATTCCTAATTTCATTCTCTTTATCCTGAGGAGATACTTCAGCAACAGCTCGATCAATACCCAGCTGTCTTCTGATAGCCTCCGCCGTCTTCTTATTATCCCCCGTCAACATAACTACATCAATGCCCATCGATTTTAGATGATTAATAGCTTCAAAGCTGGTTGGCTTCACAACATCTGCAACTGCTATAATTCCTAACACTTGCTCAGCATCAGAAAAGTAAAGGGGGGTCTTTCCGTCTTCCGCAACTAATTCGGCTTTGCCCTTGAAATCATTTACATCGATAAGCCAATCTTGCATCAGGCTTAAGTTCCCAGCAATATATTGTTTCCCTTCAATTTTTGCAACTATACCCTTACCCGATATGGATTCAAAATCATCTATTTCTTTAATAGGAATATTTAATTCCAATGCTCTGTTTACTATCGCATCAGCAAGAGGATGTTCAGACGGTTTTTCGATGGTGGCAGCTATTGACAAAAGTTCATGCTCGCTTATTCCATCAAGCGTAACTATATCTGTAATCTTTGGCTTGCCCTCAGTTATAGTGCCTGTCTTATCTAATACAACGCTATCTACCATATGAGCCGTTTCAAGAGCCTGGGCAGATTTAAACAGGATCCCATTTGATGCGCCCATTCCTGTTCCTACCATAATGGCAACCGGAGTTGCAAGACCCAGAGCACATGGACATGAGATAACAAGCACAGCAATTCCTATTGATAATGCAAACTCAAAAGTCTGGCCTACCATTAGCCAAATAAATGTTGATACTATAGCAATTGCAATTACAACTGGCACAAAAATTCCGCTGATTTTATCTGCCATCTTTGCAATCGGCGCCTTAGATGCATTTGCATCTTCCACTAGCTGTATAATCTGAGCTAAAGTAGTATCATCTCCAACTTTCTGTGCCTTGAATTTAAAATAGCCAGTCTTGTTTATGGTAGCTGCAATTACACTATCTCCTTCTCTCTTTTCAACAGGAATACTCTCCCCTGTCAAGGCAGACTGGTCCACTGACGAACTACCTTCTACTATTACACCGTCTACGGGTACGCTCTGACCAGGTTTTACTATTACGATATCCCCGATAATAACATCTTCTACAGGAAGTTCAAGCTCTTTACCATCCCTAATTACTAAGGCAGTTTTTGGAGCTAAATCCATTAATTTTGTAATCGCATCAGTAGTTTTACCCTTCGATCTAGCTTCTAAATATTTCCCAAGGGTTATTAGAGTAAGAATTGTCGCTGCGGATTCGAAGTACACATCCATCGAATATTGAGCTACAATTTCAAGTTGATTATGACCTAAACCATAAGCTATTCTAAAAATTGCAAAAACACCGTATACCAATGCTGCCCCTGATCCTATGGCTATAAGTGAATCCATATTAGGTGAAGCGCGAAATAAATTCTTAAAACCTGACTTATAGTAGTTCTTGTTTACATAAACAATTGG
The DNA here is from genome assembly GCA_012523915.1 of Clostridiales bacterium. Lineage (GTDB taxonomy): Bacteria > Bacillota > Clostridia > Peptostreptococcales > Anaerovoracaceae > JAAYHT01. The sequence continues at coordinate 5,716 of JAAYSU010000017.1, read as the reverse complement.
TAGCGTCAAAAGAAACTGCGTAAAAGTATATGTGATTGCATTTGAAGTGCCTATTAGCAAGTTTGGTATGGGAAGATTTATCATATCTCCCATAGCAATATACATAAGGGGAATAAGGAATATTGCTGATATAATAAAACGCCAGCGAATTTCATTAATTTCATTTTCAAAATGGTTTACATCTTTTTCTTCTATTACTTTCTTCTTCTCAGCAACTGTAGCATTGTAACCTGCATTTTCTACAGCTGCTATAATCTTTTCGTCACTGAGCAATCCTTCATCATAATCCACCACCATATTGTTAGATAGCAGATTTACACTTACTGATTGTACGCCTTGTAACTTATTTACACTTCTCTCTACTGCTGCTGAACAGGCAGAACATGTCATACCTGTTACATTGTACTTTTTCTTCATTTTTCCCCTCACAATATTATTTGCATATTAATTTATTATACCCTTAAACATGGAGGCAGTAATCAAAATTTTATGCTCTTGTAAGTTGTCGGTTTGCGTGTTATTCTATAAAAAATATTCTACAAAGGAAAAGCAATGGATACAATATATGCAAAAGAGCTAGTCATAAAAGCAGGTTTAGAACTTGTGAATTCAGGATTAATATCGCGTACATGGGGGAATGTGAGCTGTCGGTTAGATGATCACTACTTTGTTGTCACACCAAGCGGTATGGATTACAAAAAGCTCACCCATGAAGAAATTGTCCAAGTGAAAATTGATGATGAAAGCTATAGTGGAAAAATCAAACCATCTTCAGAAAAATCTATGCATGCATCAGTCTACAGGCTCTTCCCCAATATTAATTTTGTTATTCATACCCATCAGATGTATGCATCAATCCTTTCCGCTGTAGGCCTAGATAGCATAGATTTAGATACAGAATATAAAAAGTTGGGGAAAAAGATAATCTGTGCAAAATATGCATTATCAGGGACTAAAGCTATTTCAAATTATGCTATTGAAGCTCTACAACAATCAAAAGGAAATGCCATTTTACTAAGAAATCATGGGGCTCTCTGTGTAGGAGAAGACTATGTAGATGCTTTTCGAACCGTTTATCAATTAGAAGAAGCATGTGAAAACTTTCTATTGGATAAAAAAACTGAAAGTAGCGAGGAAGAGTTTGAGATAAAAATTATTGACGATTCAGAAATATTGCAATCCTTGTATCCCTATGATGGGTGTTTTCTATTCAATAAAAGCCCTGAAGTAATAAGGTTTTCTCAAACAGAAAAGGAGCTAAGACCTTTTTTGGATGATTTTGCCCAGATTGTAGGATCTAAAGCAGTAACAGTTGATAAGGATATCAATCAAATTGTAAAAGCTTTAAAGAGCTCTCCTGCAGTATTTATAAAAAATATAGGTGCACTATGTTGGGGTAAAGATAAGGATGAAGCTTTAGCTGTAAATATGATCACAGAGAAAAACTGCAAATCATTTTTTGCAGCTAAGCTCTTTGGTAAACCCAAACCTATAAATCCAATTGAATGCAGATATATGAGGGTAAACTATGTAAAACGCTATTCTAAACTTGCTGAAACATAATCAAAGAAACCAGAACTATATTCTTGCTCCCCGTCATTATATACCCATAAGGCTTCTACACCCTCCCTGCTTTCAACAAGCTTCTTTCCTTGATCTATTGGCATATTATACAAAGCGGTAGAAAGGACATCTGCAATTCCTGAATCTTCACAAATTACAGTTACAGACCTATAATATTCGGATGGATACAGGGTATCAGGATCTATTATGTGATGATATTTTTTGCCTTCCACAGTATAATACCTTAAGTAGTCACCGCTTGAAACAATCGACATCCCAGCAATGTTCATTCTGTATAGATCTCCTTCATCACTTTGCATGTCTGGGTTTCTAATTCCTATATTCCAAAATTCATTATCTTCTCCCTTGTAACCTATTGCACGAACATTACCACCAACAATTATAAGTCCAGAAGTCAATCCCTTCTTTTCAACTGCCTTACTTACCTGCTCTACCGCATATCCCTTTGCAATGGCACCAAGATCCAGACTCATCTCAGAATCACTTAAATATACGGTCGAGTTAAGCTTGTCGATTATAACATTATCTATATCTGTATGAGAGTTTGCCTTTTCTAGCAATTCAAGAGGAGGTAGCTTGGCATTCTCAGGATCATCTACACCCTTTGTTCGGTATTCATGCCAAATGCTTAAGACAGATCCTAAAGCTATATTGACCTTTCCATCGGTATCTTGATAAGCTTTTTTAGCGAACAACAAAAGATCTATTATCCTTTTATCAACCTTAACAGGCGAGATACCGGCATTATCGTTAATGGTTTTAACATTGTTGATGCCATCATATTCATTATATATATCATAGAGTTGATGGTATTCTTCTAATTCTTTATGTATAAAGTTTACATAATCCGAGAACTCTTCTTCGCTAGTCGAGTAACCTACAATTTGAGTAGTTGTATCGAATAGAAATAAAAACTCGGCACTATATCGTTTTAAGCCTGTATTACTGCAGGCTACAAGATATAAAAGTACAATTGTTATTATAATGTATATTATGGTCTTTTTAATCATTTTTTCCCCAATACTATAAGAGAGGTAGCTTTTACTACCTCTCTAGTTTATCATAAATCATTATTATCTAGAATAAATACTTGCTTTTTCTATGACATCAATGAAATCTCCAACACCTATAGTAACTGAAGAAGCTAGGTCTTCATCAGCTGGTGCACCTTCAGCAAGGGAGATTCCTTTTACTTGGTCAACTGTCTTGCCAACAACATAATCTGCAAAAGATGCAGCCTGCTCATACCATTCCCTTCCTATAGAAGAAGCATCCCTCATTCCATAGTCATCCCCTATTTCGTTTTTGGTTAGGTATGGTCCATTAGAGTCTGTAATTTTCCCAGTGCTGTCAAATTTAATATTGGTTTGAGATGCATCGATGATACAGCTAGTTATTACACCATTAGCATCGAAGGTTACGGCAGCATAATTTGAATATGCCTGGGCAAACCCTTCTCCTCCATCAGCATCCTCTGACTTATCAATTGAAGTTACAACACCTATACCCAGCTTATCGTCCGCATTTGCTCCTAATGCGACAGCATTCTTAACTGCCTTTTCAATTGCCTGAATATAATCGGTAACATGTATTGTTACAGAGGATGCAAGATCCTCATCTGCTGGTACCCCTTGATTAAGTGAAATACCTTTTATTTCATCAAGGGTCTTGCCAATTACATAATCAGCAAATACATTCGCTTGCTCATTCCACTCTTTTCCGATGGATGAGGCCCTTTTCATACCATATTCATCACCTAACTCCTGCTTACCTACAAAAATGGTATCAAGAGCTGTTGTAATCTTCCCATCGGTAGTAAAATTAATCTTTGTCTGTGCTGAATCTATCGCACAATTTAATATTCTACCTTCTCCATCAACCATTACTGCAACAATGTTAGAATATGCCTCTGCAACACCTTCTTCCGCTTCTGCGTCAGTTGAACCATCTGCGCTCGTTAATATAGCTAACCCTGTTTTAACAGCCCCATCTGCTGGTTGTTCCTGGCCATTTTCAGGTGGTTCTGCTTCTCCGTCGCCTCCACCACATCCTGCGAATGCTAGCATAGTCATAGTTATTACTAACAATAATACTAATTTCTTCTTCATTGTCTTCTCCTCCAAAGAAAATTTATTTTCATTTTTTAGATTAACCTCTTGAAGGCCGGTAAAATTAACTTAAGCAAGGTCGATGTAATAATTCCGGCTATCAATCCGCTAATCAGCAGTATAGGGAAATAAGCCCACATATTCATACCCTCAAATATTAGAATAATAACTATAAATTGCCCAATATTATGAGAAATTGCCCCAAAAACACTTACAATTAAGTAAGATATCCTTTCCCTAAATATAAATAGCAATAGTACCATTACCGTTACGGATATAATCCCTCCAAAGAGACTTAATACTCCTGCAATTACACCCCTTGTAACTGCTGCAAACAAACCCTTTAGTACTGCTATTATGTAAGCTTTTCTATAACCGAGAAAAAACAATGCATACATTACCGCTATATTTGAAAGACCGAACTTTACCCCAGGCACAGCTATAGGCAAAGGTGGGAGCATGTTTTCTATAATAGACAAAACCAAAGCAGCTGCTAACAATAATGCCGTTAGAACCATTGAGTGGGTATTTCCCAATATTCCATTGAATCCGTTATTAAATATTTTCTCTTTCTCAGCCATCTTTATTATTCCCTAATTTCCTATAATAGTATCAAACTTTTCATCTTCATCATCTGATACAATTTTTAACACTAGCCCATTTGGCAAGCAGGCAGCAGACTGGCCTGCAATATATATTTCTCCGGTATTTATACATACCTTATCAGGACAATCTGATTCAATAAAGCATATCTTCCCGTCTTCAGAAAGATGAAAAACCACCTTGGGTTTTTGAGCTATTGAAAAGGTCTTTTCGATACCTTGACTTAAATCTATAGTCATAACAAGTTCATTGTAATAATATAGCTCAGCCTTAACTGTTTCATCATTAGGGGTATTATTATATGTATACCAAAATCCTATTCCGACAATAAGTATGATAATTATTATTAAAATATCTTTCTTCTTAAAAAAATCCATTTTCAGACCTCAAGTTAATAATCCGCTAATAAAAATAAGCAGGGTATTTGATGCCATAATAATGACATAGTTCTTAATTGACACAATAAAAGTTGTCTTTTTTTCTTGTTTTTTCATAAACTTTTTAATATTTTTATGCACTATAAATATAGTAAAAAGTGAGATCAGGCTAATAGGTGACAATATATCCAATATTACCATCATGATTGTAGCCAAATAGGTTATATAATATATCCCTGCAAATAAGTAAAGGGATTTACCGCCTAAATAGTAGGGTAAAGTGTACCGCTTTACTTTAATATCTTCTTCTAAGTCACATATATTATTTGCCAACATAATGTTGGCGGTAGTACATATAGGAGCAACTGAAAGGAATAGCAGAGTAATTACCGGAAATACATTTATATGAATAATTATCTCATCAATCCCCAAGTTTAAAGTAAGGTAGGTTCCGGCAGGCATGTTGATATATAATACTAAAAACGGTATAAACAAACCATAGAATATACCAGACATCAGCTCTCCTAAAGGCTGTCTTGATATGGGAATGGGACTATAGGTATATAATATGCCACAGAGAAAACACAAACCACCTACCAAAAATACTACTATATCCGTAAAATAAACCAGCACCAGTCCTAAAGCTGCACTTATGCCAAACAGGACAAATATAATTATAAGTGCAGTTTTTCTCTCAAACTGTAAGGTTTGATTATTTGTTCTGGTATCAATGTAATTATTGATTGCAGTAGTGGTTAAATCAAATAAAAACATCGACGCAAAAAATATTAATGTCAGCTTCCAATTTATAGACTGTTTTGCATAAAACAAATAAGCTATTGATAAGAGAAAAGCGAACAAGCTAGTTATTTTAGTCTTTATCTCCACATAGCTCAAAAATCTCGTGACCAATACTCTCTCCTCTAAAATTCTCGATATGATTTATTTAAAATTTCAATAAGCTTATCTCTTTTATTATCTGTTAACTCAAGTTCATCAATAATGGCTAATGCTTTATTGTAATATTTTTTAGCAACATATCTT
>JAAYSU010000183.1 GCA_012523915.1 Clostridiales bacterium | reverse complement strand
TTAAGGTTTCTCTCCAGCTGAGCTTATCCCCATAATCATCTTCAACTGATTTAACAGCCTCCACCATATACTGACATGGCGGACAACCCTCTGAGTCAAGGGTAACTATCTCTACAAAGGCCTTGCCCGGAACTATTTCTACTTCCTCCAGCTCTTCGCCTTCATCAACTTCGATTGAGCTTTCAGTTGTGAAGGTATCAATGGAGGCAAAGTTGCCTGAGATGAAGTTGCCAATAGCAACAAGATTTTCGATAGGTGTATCAAAAGTTATGTCACAGCCAGGTGCTAGAATATAGCCTGCGCCTCCTGCAATCTCTATCTGTTTTTGAGCTTCCAACACATTATCCATTGGAGATCCAAAGAGCATGACACTGGTTAAGGGTAGATTCCCAGCATAAGATATCTTGTTTCTTATTGCAATGTCCCTGGCATTTGCAAGATCAACATTCTCGTCAAAGGCAATACCATTAGTATGGGTCTGGCATAGCAACTCAAAGTTCTTTGTTACATCTCCGCACACAAAGGTCACAACCTTGACTCCTAAGCCCTTAATATATTCATTAATATCTGTCATAAATGGAGTTACAAACTTTTTAAAGTGTCTAGGAGATATCTGGGATACCATCGGGTCTACGACAGCAATTACATCTACTCCCCTTTCTACATACATCCTAGAAAGATCCCTTGCTACAGCAGTAGTAAAATTCATAAGGGCATGTACCTTCTCCTGGGCACGGTTCATGTCCGCGAAAATTTTTGTTCCCTGAAGGTGTAGAGCTAGAGTAAAAGGACCACATACCAGTCCGTAAATAGCAAGTTTGTCTCCTAATTCCTTTACAATACGCTCAGCAGCTTCCAGTACAATAGGGTATCTGCCATCACTTTCAGTAGGCTTTTTTAAATCCTCTAAAGCCACTTCATCAAGAATATGGGAATAAACAGAAGGGGGATTCTTTTTAGCCCATTTTACCTTACAGCCTAAAGCTTCTGCCTCCATTTGAATATCAAAAACTACTGGGAGTCCATCAGGATTATACATTTCTGCAGCTTTCTTAATTCCCTCAACAATATTATCTGCACTTTTTAAATATGCCTCGGCATCTAGATCTAATAAATTTGCAGTCTGAACCCCTGCATAGGGTACCCATGGGGTTCTATCTGTTTCTAAGCCACTTAATGCTCGAAGTACTCTTTCCTTTCCTGACATTTGTGAATTACAGTTACAGTTTTTATCACTCATAAATATATCTCCTTTACTGTCTACACATTGTACTTCATTAGAAGGTTGATAAGAAAATAATTGCTGCAAATAATTCTTCTACTGATTCTTCATAGTTTTTCTTAACAATTTCCGGACTATTCTTTAAATTTGGATTTTCTTCTATCACTTTATCCCAGCTTGGATATACCGACGATTTAATCTGTGGTGTTTTAATTATCACTTAGAACCCTCCTCACTTATATTGACCATACTTAGATACTGTCTGCAGTACAGCTTTTAGATTTTCAGGGTTTGCATCGTTTGGAGCAATTAAGACCTTGTCTAAGGCAAAAATATAGCCGCCGCCTGGAGCAAGATCATCAATAAGCTTTTCTGTATATTTTACCGCTTCTTCCTTAGTTGAGTGGTTAATAACATCCACAGGCATACCACCCATGATACAAATTGTGTCACCAATGGCAGCCTTCATCTTTTTAAAGTCACCACTTTCAACCAGTCCTACAACCTTCTTCTTTGGTAGATCGTTAATAAAGTCGTAGTAAGGCTCCCAGTTTCCTTCCATGAATAAAATTGGAGTACATTCATTTTCTACCATGGTGTCTATCATCTTCTTAAATGTTGGCCAGTAGAAGGTTTCAAAATCCTTAGGTCTTAGGTAAGTAGGAATATG
>JAAYSU010000182.1 GCA_012523915.1 Clostridiales bacterium | reverse complement strand
GGTGAAGTCTGCCCTGAATCTGAAAGCAGTTACTTTATCAGGTGACTCGCCATAAGCCATGTTTGCACACAAGGTTAATACTAAAACAGTGGTTATAAATTTGTAAAGTTTCATTTTAATTTTTATTAAACATTATGCCTATCTGCTTAGAAGCTTTAGAAGCAAAGTTAATTAATTTCAATCACAATATTATAATTTACAGTAACAGCAAACAGGGATGTAACAATAACTTAATTTTCCGTTAACCAATCTGTAACATTAAAGAGGTTCCTTTGCACTTTAATATATTTTAAAGACAAAATAATGCGAAAAACAATTACACTTTTAACGCTTTTTATAATGGCATTCAGCTTAATCTATGCCATTGAAGATCCTGTTAATGTAAACACACCCGGAGCACTTACCGGAAGGGTTGTTGATGAGTCAGGTTACGTATTGCCCGGAGCAACAATTACTGTGGAAGGTACAAATATTGGCAGCGTGAGTGATGTAAACGGTTTCTTCCGTTTAAATGGTCTTGAAGATGGTAATTATAAAGTAAAGATCTCATACATAGGATTTAATCCGGAGGAGAAGGATATTGTAATCAGTAATAATAGAACTTCATCTCTCGATAATATAGTTCTGCGTGAAGGAATTTTGATGAAGGAAATTGTAGTTACAGGTTTGAATTCACAGCACAAAGCTATGTCACAACAGAAGAATAATATCAATATCTCTAATGTTATTTCTGCAGATCAAGTATCACGATTTCCCGACTCCAATATAGGTGATGCCCTTAAGCGTATCCCCGGAATAAATGTTCAGTATGACCAGGGAGAAGCAAGATTCGGACATATAAGAGGAACAAATCCAAATTTAAACTCTGTGCAAATTGACGGAACACGTATTCCTTCGGCCGAATCAGGTGAGCGTTCTGTTCAGCTCGACCTTATCCCTTCTGACATGGTACAGACAATTGAAGTAAATAAGGTTATCACACCTGATATGGATGCAGATGCAATCGGAGGATCTGTAAATCTGATAACAAAGAGTCAGCCAGTTGGCAGAAGAATCACTGCCCTTGCCGGTAGTGGTTATAATCTTATTTCTGAACGTCCAACATTAAACTTGGGCTTCAGTTACGGAGATCGATATTTTAATGATAATCTGGGAATGGTATTTGCTTTATCTTATCAAAACAACCCTGCAGGCTCTGATAATGTAGAGTTTGAATGGGAAAAGGATGATAATGGTAAAATGTATACTGCAGATTACCAAGTACGTCAATATTACGTTCAGCGTGAACGTCAGAGCTACTCATTAGCATTCGATTATGTATTTAATCCTGATCATAAAATTTATTGGAGCGGATTATATAATAAACGACGCGACTGGGAGACCCGCTACCGTATGAGCATTGAGAGTGAACCTGATGGCGATGGTGGTTATATCAGCGAAGTAGTAAGAGATTTGAAGTTCGGCTCGTCGGATACAAAAAATGCAAGACTTGAAGATCAGCAGGTACAGTCTTTCTCTTTAGGCGGAGAACATTTCTTTGGAAACCTTGGTATGACTTGGGGAGGAAATTACTCAAAAGCCAGCCAGGAGCGTCCTCATGAACGTGCAATGGGTGTAATAGTTGAAGATGTGGAAACGCAATTTGACTTTAGTGATACACGCAAACCATACTTCAGGAGTTCACCCGTCGATATTAATAATATCTCCAGCTTTGAGTTTGATGAACTAGAAGAAAGCTATGGATATACAGACGACAGAGATATAACAGCTAAAGTTGATTTTACTCTTCCCTTTAATACATCAGGCAGCTGGATGAACAGTCTGAAATTTGGAGGAAGCATTAAAGATAAATCCAAGAGTAACCACAGTGAACTGATTTCATACGAGCCTATTAATGAAGATGGATTTAATGATTTAATCCGCAGGACTGCAACTGATGAGACACGCGACAATTTCCTCGCTGGTGATTATAAAGCCGGTCAATTTCCAAATACTAAGGAGATTGGTGCTATTTCTCTTGCAGAAAACAGTGATTTTGAATATGAAGAAGATATAGAGGAAGGATTGGCAAATTTTGATGCCGACGAAACAGTTACAGCTGGATATATCAGGTATGACCAGCGACTATATGATAAAGTAGATCTTTTACTAGGACTAAGGGTTGAAAATACTCGTTCAAAATACAATGCATTTCAGTTTGATGAAGAAGAGGAGATTTTGACACCTGTTTCTTCAGAAGATGATTCATACACCAACTTTCTACCGGCAGTTATTGCAAAATGGGATGTGAACAATGACTTTAAAGTTAAAGCTGCATGGACTAATACACTTGCACGTCCTAACTACGATTTCCTGGCACCTACAAAAAGTTTTAGCAATATTGAAAATTACATTACTGTTGGTAATCCGGAGCTTTTGCCTACAAAGTCGATGAACTTCGATCTTATGGCAGAGTATTATGTAAATGGCGGACTTTTCTCAGCAGGAGTATTTTATAAAGATATTATAGATTTTATAGTAGAGGAGAGACTTTCAAATCATACATTTGATAATCATACATGGGACACATTCACACGTCCGATTAATGCCGGTGATGCTAATCTGTTTGGATTTGAAGCATCTATTCAGCAAAACCTGAATTTCCTGCCCGGATTCCTTAAACATTTTAATGTATATACTAACTACACTTATAATCATTCAAGCGTTAAAAACTTTAATTACGAAGGTAGAGAAAATGAAGAATTGAGTATGCCGGGAACACCTTCTCATACTTTCAATGCTGCATTGGGTTATGATACCCGCAAATTCTCTGCTCGCCTTTCTTATAACTTCGCTTCCGACTTTATTGATGAGCTTGGAGAAGAGGCGTTCTACGACAGATATTATGACAAGGTAAACTATCTTGACTTTAATATGAACGTAAGAGTAGGAGATTATGTTAATATCTATGCAAATGTCAACAATCTGCTAAATCAGCCGTTGCGTTATTACCAGGGAAGCAAAGAATACACTATGCAAACTGAATATTACAACGTTCGTTTTGATGCAGGCGTTAAAGTTACATTCTGATAAATTATTCAATTCAAAAATTCATTATTTAAAAATTCAAATAAGATGAAGCTTAAAAATATTTTAGTCCTTTTTCTCACTGTTATGTTTTCATTGACGGCTGTTCAGGGACAAAGTAAAAAGATAAATGTAGAAATTGCTTATGAAGATGGTTATAATTTCTTTATAGCAAACGATTTAGGGAGAAACGGATATTACAAACAAAAGGATGTTGCCAGAGTAATGGGTGAATATGCCGATAGTGATGATGTTGGTTTAGAATTTATTGTTGCAGCAGGTGATACACACCATTGGGGTGGGGTGGAAAGCGTGCATGATCCGCTTTGGATGACCAACTTTGAACTTATTTATGATCATCCTTCTCTGAGAGATCCATGGTACCCTATTTTAGGAAACCATGAGTATCAGGGCAATACTCAGGCAGTTATTGACTACAGCAATATTTCCCGCAGATGGGAAATGCCTGACAGGTACTATACTGTTGAGGTTTTACCCGAAGATGAAGAAGAAGCCGAAGAGTTCTCTACCGCAGAGGTTTTCTTTATTGATACCACACCGCTTATAAGTTCTTACCACGAAGAAGGTAACAAATACATAGATATTCACAAACAAGACAGCACCAAACAATTGCGATGGCTTGAAGGACAGTTGGCAAGCTCAACTGCTGAATTCAAGATTGTAATAGGGCATCACCCTATTTACGTATCCGAAAAGAAAAGAGTAGATGAGCAAGATCTGGTACAAAAACTTGACCCCCTATTACGTAATTATGATGTAGCACTATATGTTGCCGGTCACTCCCACACTTTTCAGCATTTAAAGAAAGACGGATCTGATGTAAACTATGTAGTAAACAGTTCAGGTTCACTTGCTCGTGAACCAATTCAAGGACCCGATACTGAGTTCTGTTCATCAGACGAAGGTTTCTCTGTTGTATCGATAGGTAAAAACAAGATGAAGATGACCTTCATTAATTATTTAGGAGATCCAATTTATCAATTTGAAATAGTTAAATAGATAATAAGCATTTTAGCACCCATTGGTGAAATATATTGTATATGAAACCAAAGAGTTATATTTTATTTTTATTAGTAATTGCTGTTTCAGCATCACTTCTTTTTATAGGGAAGTGGTCTGAAGCAGTTTTTTTATTAAACTCACTTCCCGCGATAATAAACAAAAACCTCATTTATCAACCAATAACCCTATTATTAACTTTTCTACTGCTTATTGTTTTTCGTTATTCGCGAAAAGAAGTATTCACCGCCCATTTTAGAAAAGGTGAAATTTCTGCAACCATTTTACCTGAGACGTGGATAGGTATCAAACCGAAAGAAACAGAAAACTGGAAACATATCGGACGCAACTTTACTATTATCATCACAGCTGTTACGGCTGTCGTTGTGTTCTTTCAGGTAATAAATCAAGAGAGTATAAATTGGAACAACTGGCTTAGATATCTTCATTTCATTCTATTATTTTCACTTATAAATTCTTTTGTTGAAGAGATGATTACCCGTTTAGGGGTGGTCATAAGCTTGAAAGACATAATTTCTGATAAAAAGATCCCTATTGTATCGGCTGCTATTTTCGGAATAGTCCATTACTGGGGAACCCCCGGAGGAATTGTCGGAATATTGTTTGCCGGATTCCTTGGCTGGTTCCTCACCAAATCTATCATTGAAACACGCGGTATTTACTGGGCTTGGCTCATACATTTCTTGCAAGATGTGGTAATCTTTTCAGCAATGCTACTTACCATCTGAAGCCGATGAATCAGATAACCGACACACAATTAAGCATTCAGATAGAAACAGGCAAAAGTAAACCGACTGGACACTTTCAAATTTGCATTTGATGATAACTTCATTGATGTACTAATTAGCAGGGTAGAACAGAACAGCGAGATTGTTGACAAAATTCTTACCAATAAAGCTTTTGGTGATTGGGTGAAGGATTTTTATATGAAAAGAACATACTCAAGGCTAAATCAGTAATAAGTTATGGAAGATTTAGTAACCATATCAGCCAATTTAGGTGTAACGCTTTATTGATACACGATTAAAATGAGACTATTAAAAATAATATATGGCTATTATATTATATCCCTCATGTTAGCATGTCTTTCATGTAACGGATCAAAAAAACAAAATATCAATGAGGTTAATCAGGACAATAATCACATTGAGTACGTCAAGGATTTAGAACCTTTGACAAGTGAATTGATACATTTTGATAAATCTGAAAGAATTATTTATTTTCGATTCCATAATAATGCCGATAGTTCTATTGGAATATTAGACTATCCGACATTTGAATTTAAAAATAACTCGGAATGGAAAAGAATTCGTTTTAAAGATGAAGACAAAATCACGGGAAT
>JAAYSU010000181.1 GCA_012523915.1 Clostridiales bacterium | reverse complement strand
ATCCTATCCTGGGTAACAGGAATATATTTTTGTTCATTATTCGGGTTAGATTGGGGTTTTAGCGGTTATGTAGGTGTGGGCTTTGTCTGGTTCCTAATTTGCTTTGCCTACAATATTGCATCGGCAAAATTCGGCGGCTTTTTTCAAGAATTTGCATTAATTATTAAATTAATTCCCCTATTTGTGATCGCAATAGGAGGAATCATTTTTGGAGATCCAATAGGAGCTGTCGTAAATCCTTCGCCACAAGCCATAGAAGCTACCAAAACCCTCGCCTGGGTTGCTGCAATCGGTCCCGTTGCCTTCTCTTTTGACGGTTGGGTGATATCTATGTCAGTAGCACATGAAGTAAAAAATTCAAAACGCAACATGCCTATTGCATTGGTTGTTGCCCCAATCTGCGTACTTATTGCATATCTTCTCTATTTCCTAGGAATATGTGGATATATAGGACCGGAAAAAGTAATGGAGATGGGCGATGCAAGCGTAACCCTGATAGCCGAAAGCCTCCTTGGGCCTACTTTTGCTATCCTTATTACCGCATTTGTAACCATATCAGTAATGGGAACTGCTAACGGCATTATTTTAGGAATTATCCGCCTACCCTATTCCCTTGCCCTACGCAATGCTATACCGGGGTCCTCAAGTTTAAAGAAACTGAATGCAAATAAAATGCCCTTTAATTCCGCTATAGCCGCAATGGTAATTAGCTTGGTTTGGTGGATAGTACATTACTTACAAAATGAATTTCAATGGCTTGTTAACGGTGACATATCAGAAATTGCTATAGCTATGAGCTATATACTTTATGTTCCACTGTATTATGCTGTATTCAAAATGTGGAGGAATGGAGAGATTAAAGGCTTAGGATATGGAATAATATTCCCAATATTTGCAACCTTAGGTTCCGTTTTTGTACTTGTAGGAAGTATGGCTAATCCGCAGTTCAAATATTTTATTTTAATAAACCTAATTCCTTTAATCTTAGGATTCATTTACGGGAAAAAAGCATCAGACACAGTTGAAAACTACTAGCTAATCTTTTTCAACTCAATATTTGCTTTTAGATCTGGCGTGTTATTTTTAAAATACACGCCTTTAATTATTCTATTATCCTTACCTATATCTGCTTCAATTGTAACAACATCATTGGCCAATCTTAATTTACTACCTTCAAAGCTGCCCTTTAAGATATTAGTTTCTAATTCGGAAGACTTTATTTCAGTAAGTCCCTTTGGCTGCTTTTCTTCTACAACCCTAGCCCTTACATTTCCAACGTCATCAATTGATAGAATTTCAATTTCAAAATATTCATCTTCAATGAATTTATTCAATCCATCGATACACAATATTCCTCTCCACACACCCAATATATTCATATAATTCACCTCTTAAATATATTATCACATTCAGAGCAAAAGCTACAATAAATATATTTCCTATTAAAACCATAATGATGTATATAGTTATTGATATTTATAATGCTTTTAAGGCTTTGTACCTATCATATATTCACGTTATTATTTTATCTAAAGGTATAGGAGTAAGGCATATGGACAATTTTCAAAAACAATTAGGTACAAGATTGAGAAATATTAGAATAGCAAAAAACTATAGTATTGAAGAGCTTTCCCATAAAGCAGAGCTTCATCCTGCCCATCTGGGAAAGATTGAACGTGGTGAACAGAACTTCACCATAAATACTTTAAACAAGATAGTTGAGGCCCTTGGAGTTCCTTATGAACAAATATTTGATTTTGAACAGGAACTAACTCCTTCTGCCAATCCTTTTATTGAAAAAACTTTATCCTATCTATCTACTATGACTATAGAAGAACAGAAATATATTTACAAAACCGTTCAGATGATATCTTCTAAAAAATAATTTTATCTATATGGAACTTTTTCCAATATCCCCCAGTCTTAATATAGAATACCAAAGCTTTAGCAGTTAACAGGAGGTCTTAATTGCGAAATAAGTATTGATTTTAAATTTGTATTGGGGGGGATTATTAAAATGAAAAAAACTATTGTCATTCTATTAGTTTTCTTATTATTGCTCTCTGGTTTAACAGCATGCGGTTCTAACCAACAAGATCCATTGGAAAATGAAGAAACACAAAATCCAGAGCAAGCTGAAACTATGACAGATACCGGTAGATATCTTGGCCAAGTAGACAATAACTTTATAGAGATAAAAATAAGCGGAGTACCCGATGAAATGGATCCATTAGTATTCATGCTTTCAGAAAATATCAAAGAGCAGTTTGAAACTCTAGACATCATTCCAGAAGATAACATTAAAATAGAATATTATATGGATGAAAACAACCAATATGTAATAACCAATATAGAAAAAGTTTAAAGCTAATTACGGCCTCCTGCTGATACTTTAGGAATTACAATGGATATTTTTGTTCCTATTCCAACACGGCTCAATACCTCAAGATGGCCTCCATGTCTTTCAACTATCCATTTTGCAATCGAAAGACCTAATCCAGTGCCACCTGTTGACCGTGAGCGCGATTGATCAGCCCGATAAAACCTTTCAAAAACCAGAGCTATTTCCTCTGCTGGAATACCGATACCGTCATCTTGTACATCTATTACTACATTTTCGTCTTTTTCCCTTACGGCTAATTTGATTGTCCCTCCGGGCTCTGTGTATTTGATAGCATTATCAATCAGTATCCTTAGAGCCTGTTTAATCAATGCCTTATCAGCTAAAATTGTAACCTGTTCAAATTGGGACTTGTATTCATGTCCTTCATCGATCATTTTAGTTTCATTAAAAACTTCCATTGCTAGTTCCGAAAGGTCCAACTCCTCCAACTGTAATGTCATAGTATTGCTATCACCCCGGGCAAGAAAAAGGAGTTGTTCAATAAGTCCCTTCATATTTGCAGACTCTTCTTTTATTGCTTTTATAGACTCTTGAAGGGTTTTTTCATCATCTTTTCCCCAGCGATCTAAAAGATTTGCATAACCTTGTATAACTGAGATAGGGGTCCTCAGTTCATGGGATGCGTCGGATACAAAGCGTATTTGCGATCGATAAGATTCGTGTATACGATCTAACATTCCATTTATTGCTGCAGCTATAGACTTCAACTCATCTTGGGTTTCATCGATTGAAATACGAGTATCCAATTTTGCTGCATTGATCTCATCTAGCTTATCAGCAAGCATTTCCATCTCATCAGTTGAAAAGGTTCTTCCAGTACTTAGGCTATGTGTCACCTCTGCTAGATCAGCTATAGGTTGTAGGGTCCTCCTTATCAAATTCGCTCCAGAAAAAATGCTGCCAATTAGAATAACAAGTTGAAATATTATTAAAATCTGTAGAATTCTTTTAAATAGTGTGATCACTAAGCTATAGTCAATAGAAATTCTATACGTTTTGTTTTCATGCTCGAATTCATAGTTGTATGAGCTTTGGGAAAATGAAAAACTTCTAGCTCCAGACTTGGGATTATTTTTATCCGAATTAAATGGCAGGCTTAATCCACTCGGCTTACTCATAATTTCAGTTATATTGTAGCCTGTAGCATTTAACCATGATTCTTCATTGGGCAAACCCGATTCAACAAATTCATCTAGCACTCTATTTATCTTGTGTTCTCCTTGTATGACCAACGAGACACTGAAGGATGCCAGAATAAACAGATTTAAAGCTAAGAATATAACAAATAGGCGAAAGAAAAGCTTAGAATTTAATTTATATACGATTGAAAATCTAAATTTATTACTATTCATCCTTAATCACGTATCCTACTCCACGAACAGTATGTATCAATTTTATCCCGAACTTGTCATCAATTTTAGCTCGCAAAAACCTAATGTAAACATCTACCGCATTGGTTCCACCATCAAAATCATAATCCCACACGTTTTCTAAAAGACTTTCTCTTGAGAGTACAATGCCCTTGTTCTTTAAGAGATAACAAAGGAGGTCGAATTCTCTCTTAGTGAGATCCACAGGAGTATCTTTTACCTTTACTGTATACCTATCAATATCCAGCGACAGATCCCCTGCAGATAAAATATTTGTCTTAATTTTCTGGTTGTTTTTTCTAAGTGCAGTACGAATTCGTGCAAGAAGCTCTTCGATAGCGAAGGGCTTTGTAATATAATCATTTGCTCCGCTGTCAAGGCCTGATACCTTATCAACTATACTGTCTCTTGCAGTAAGCATTATTATAGGAATGGAAGAGCTACGCCGAATTCTACGCAAAACTTCCATTCCACTTAATTCTGGCAACATGATATCCAATAAGATGAGGTCGAAATCCTTCGACAGTGCAAGCTCCAAACCTGTTCTCCCATCGTGGGCTTTTTCAACTTTGTACCCTTCATAACACAGTTCGAGCTCTACAAATCGTGCAATTTTTTCTTCATCTTCAATCAGTAGTATCTTCGCACCCATTTGTTTCTTTGTTAACCTCTTCAGTAAATGATTTTTTTATGTTTTCAGCAGTGTCTGCAATGTTGTCCATGGCCTCATTTACAAACTTTTTCCCTAAATTAGGCCCGCGAAAGCTATAGCGGAATCCAAAAAACAGTCCAATTATTAAAAGTGGCATTGTGATCCAGAAAAAGAATAGCAACATCACAACAAGCAAGGTAATAGTGAACTTTGTTTTAACTTCTCCGTCTTTTTTAATTACCAGATAGTTGATGTTACCTTTGTGAATAAGAGTTCCACAGAACCTTACAAATTTTCTCGCTAAGTCCGCTAAACCCTCTCTGTTGGTCTTTGTTTTATCCTCTTGGCTATTATCTTTGCTCTCACTGCTATCCACTTTACTTCTATAGAAGCCTCCGTCCTTTGGAGGAGTCACTTTCCCCTGCCTTTCAAGATATATCAGGGCTTCTAAAAGATCCCCATCTGATGCTTCTAATGCTTCCTTAGCATCATTATAACTTACATCAGCCTTTTCACGTAACTTTTCTACTTGTTCGAGAGTTATTCCCATCTTATTCCCTCCTTGAAATATTTCTATGTCTCTATTAAAGCAAAGAATACTTCAAGCAAAATTTGGGTTTCATTAAAATTAGATTAAAAAATTAATTCAACTTTTTCTTATGTTCTCTTAGGTTAATATAAGAGCTTATAAATATCAAAGCTATTCCTATAATACCGTTTAGTCGGATTGCTTCATTTAATAGTATAACAGCCATAATCGGTGCAAAGATAGGCTTTATAAAGAATACTATTGAAGCCGTCGATGCATCGGATAGCTGCATTATCAGGAAATAAAATAGATACCCCAATCCTGTTACCATAACACCTACATATAGGACCATTGCAATATTGTCCATATTTATGCCGGAAATCACAGGTTTATCAGCTACCAAAAGAACTATGAGCATTACAATTGACCCGAACACAAAGCTAAGACTGGTCTGGGTTATCCCGCCAAGCCTGTGAATGCTTGTCCTGCCCATTGCACTGTAAAGCCCAAATACTAAAGCTGCAATAAGACTGAAGGATGCTCCGAGTAATGAATCACCTGGGTTTACATCCCAAGGATTGATCATAAATACTATTCCTATAATTCCAAAACCTAGGGCAATCATCTTTCTTCTATTGAGCTTCTCCTCGGTCATAAAATGAGCAAACACCATCGTGAACAGAGGATTTAAGCAGAATATAACAGCTGCAGTTGAAGCATTTGAATTATCAACACCCAACTGGAAAAAGCTCATGCTAAGACAAATACAAACAATTCCCATAAGAATCATATGACGATAATCTGCTATTGTAAATTTAGTTTCCCTTCTTTTAATTTCTTTAATAGCAAAAGGTAAAAGAAAAAGGCCTCCAATCAAAAACCTTATAAAGGTTATCTGAAATGCATCTAATTCGTTCCCTACTGCCTTTAATACTACCTCCATTGAACTGAAGAGCGTAGTAGATATAATTATATAACCTATTATTCTTTTCAACTTCTATAATCCAGCCTTTCTAGTAATAACAAAAAATCAACATTATTATTATACCATAATGTTGAATACCCATTAATTATATTATAAACCTTTTTGATTTACAAATCAGAGGACAGTATAAACTGTCCCCTTAAATCAATACTTAGGAAGTATTACAATTGCCTTAAACAGGTCCCCATCTATTTTGATTTCAAATTCCCCATTCTGCAATCGAACTAAATCCTTTGCAATTGCCAATCCAAGCCCACTTCCCTCAGTTGTCCTTGACTCATCACCCTGTTTAAACCTTTCCAAAAGTTCTTCAGCATCGATATTTAGTTCATCTTTAGAAATGTTCTTCATCTCAAGTAGCACTTTTGATTCTAGCTCTTTGATGTCGATATATACCCTTGAGTCTCTTTGCGCATACTTTACAACATTACACAAAAGGTTTTCTAGTACTCTCCATAACAGCTTTCCATCAGCACGAACATAGTATTTATCACTTTCGCCATTAATCTTAAAGTTCAATCCTGAAGCTTCAATTCTATCAGCCATTTCTGCCAATCCCTGATTTATTATTGACATCATTTCAACTTTTTCAAATTTAACCGGTATTGCTCCGCTGGAGGCCTTGGCAGCTTCAAACAAATCCTCTGTCAACTTCTGTAGCCTCATGCTTTTTTGGTCTAATACTTCAAGGTAAGTCTTTGCGTTTTCGCTATCAAGACCTTCTTTTTTTAATAGGTCTATATAGCTAATAATAGAGGTCAGAGGCGTTTTAAGATCATGGGATACATTTGATATAAGTTCTGTCTTCAGTCTCTGATTCTTTAATTCATTTTGAACTGCTATATTTGAAGCTTCTGAAATTTGATTAATTCCTTTGGCTAACTCATCTAGCTCCCCATCCCCTGTTACAGGTATTTTATAGGTCAAGTTTCCATTTTTAACTTCATTAACACCCTTCTTAATTTCCTCATATTTCTTTACCCACTTAGGTGTAATGATCAATATTAATATTATAGCTACAACTGCGCCTACAACAGTTGCGGATAATATTGAGATTCCAAGGGCTATTAGCACTATCTTGGTCATTACGCTGCCGCCATGATAAATGGATTTTATCGAATTAATGATAGCCTTAGTACAGATATATATTATAGAATTTTTAATAAATCTTCCTGACTTTATGTTCCTTACACAAGACAAGACGAAAAGCAATCCTATAGCAGCCGAAACTAAACCGATAATTATAGCTAATAATATTTCGCCGTAAAGCAATTCACTATAGGTTAAGTAATTGAGGCCCTCCGTAAGTATCATGAGGAAACCCGTGCCACCACCAAAGAATGCAAGCAATATTATCAATAGGCTTATCTCTGTAAATACCTTATCAATTTTATGGACAGGCCTATTGCCCTCTTCATCCTTTTTGCCAGTTACTACAATCAGATAAATTAGGGTAACTAGTGTTATAAGTCCACTAACTAGTATTATGGGCAGCCATAGTAACAGTTCATCCTTGCAGCTTTTAAAAATAGCTTCTTTTGAGTCGATAAAACTACTGTCAAATGACATGTAAAGCTTTAAATTAGGTTTGAATTCACTATCAAGTCTATCCTTTAAAATATTATCGTAATTTTCTATTGTTTTTCTAAGGTTACTGCTTGCTGGTTCTTTAATGAAAGTGTCGTTTTCATATATCAGGAAGCCTGGCTTTTTAGTAAAGGAATTAACATCTACCACATCCTGATTTGTAATTGAGTACTCTCCATCTGATATGTAATAAGCAAAGCCCTTAGTTTCTTCTAAACTCTTTTTAAGATCATTAAAGTTTCTAAGTTCATTCTTTATTAAATTTTGTTTAATTCCTTCAATTTCTTCTTCAAAATCATCCTTAAATTTTTCTCGGGCTATAGGAACATCGTAATTGTCTCCATAGGTCTCATGGAAGTTTTCTTGATTATAATACTTTTCATTGAAGAGATCCCTAATTCTCCATTCTAAAGAACCCTGATGTATGGTTTCTCCGCTTTTAATATAGTCCTCGCTTTTAAAGTTATCTAACATATAGAGCAATTGACTTACCCTTCTATCGTATTCCCGCTGAAATCCTAAGCTTTCCTCATAGTTTTTAGATAGCAGAACATCATCTATGCTTACGCTCCTTAAAATAGAAGCAGGCCTATTAATATAAGCTATGCTTGTAAGGGTAGCAATAAAGAGAACAACGCAGAGTATAAATGCTACCATCTTTGAAATTTTATATCTTTTCAATTTTGTATCCAATTCCCCATACCACCTTTAAATATCGAGGATCCCTAGGATTTATTTCAATCTTCTCCCTGATCCTCCTAACATGTACAGCTACAGTATTCTCCGGTTTATAGGAGGGTTCATTCCAAACCGCCTCATAGATCTGATCCATGGAGAATACTTTACCTGCATTTTTAGTTAAAAACTTTAATATTCCGAACTCTATTGGTGTGACGGGCACCTGTTCACCGTCTAAGCTGACGGTCTTTGCCTCATCATCAACAACTAATCCCCCTGTTTTATAAACCCCTGTCTTCTTTTCTAAGCTTCCAAGATTTATGTATCTTCTCAGCTGGGATTTTACCCTTGCGATAAGTTCAAGTGGATTAAAAGGCTTAGTTATGTAATCATCTGCACCTATATTAAGTCCTGTGATCTTATCGTAATCCTCTGATTTAGCTGAGAGCATAATTATCGGAATGTTCTTATCCTCTCTGATTTTCATCGTAGTCTTCATTCCATCCAGCTTAGGCATCATAATGTCCATGATAATAAGCTGAATTTCCTTTTCCCGTACAATATCAAGGGCTTCTATACCATTGTAGGCCTTGTAAACTGTATATCCCTCGTTTTTTAGGTAGATTTCTATAGCACCTACAATTTCCCTATCGTCATCACAAACTAAAATATTCAATTTATTTCACCCATCTTTAACCAGCACCCCCTTTATAAAAGAGGATACTTCATATTTCTTAACAAATTACCAATGTAAATCTTAATAAATTATTACAAAAAAAAATTAACAGGACAAGCTTTTATTAGATTAAAACATAAAGGAGATTATAGAGCAAACCAAAGATATTCTTCATTAGGTTCAAATTGAGGATTCCTATCCCTATAAGATATGGGTTCAAAACAAACAATTCCATCTGTGGTATTCACATTTATACCTTCAGGAAGTTTCCCGGTAAATACGTAATCCTGGATTAATTCTCTGGTATTTTCATCTATTAAACTCTTATGAACGATAAATTTAATATCTATCTCTTCAAAGTATAGTTCATAAGAACAACCTAAATATTTGTGCAATTTCATTTTTATGCTCCTTAAACTTTCTTACTAATTATATTATTAATATACCGCAAATCTGTTAACACTATAACTTTTAATATTTGGTTGTTTAAATGAAATTTTTTAAAAAACAAAGTAGCATACGCCTATTTGCTATATGCTACTTCGTTCTATTACAAGCTGATAAATATATTCTATCTATCAGTTATATATGTTTTGATATGATTTTACCAACCATAATCAGATATTTCTTTTGCTATTTCATAGACAGAGTCTACATTTTCTGCTGTTATTTCACTGCTAGGTGTTTTAATTCTCTCAGGAACAGTTTCTCCGTTCAATAGTTTCAGACAAGCTTGAACACCCCAGTAGCCGTAGTATTCTTCCCATAGGAACTCTGTCAGATACATTTTTCCTTCTTTGATAGAATCTAATGCTGGTAGTACACCATCGAAGCCTGTAACTATAATTCCATCAGGTCCTACATCGTAGCCCATCTCTTCTAATGCAGTAATTGCACCAAGTGCCATTAGGTCATTCAAGCATATTACAGCATCAACTTCTTTTTGAGCTTGTAGAATATCAGATACTACTTCCTGAGCTTTGTCCTGCATGAAGTCAGCATTTTGTCTAGCAACGATTTCGATATTTGGATATTCTGCTAAAGCCTTTTCAACACCCTCTGTTCTACCGATAGATGAAGCGTCACCTGCTAAACCTTGAATTAAAAATACCTTTCCTTTTTTACCGATCTTTTCAGCTACAACCGTACCTACATTATATCCTGCTTCTACATCATCTAATCCGATAGAAATGGGTACATATTCGTCTTCTATCGCTGTATCCATTGTTACAAATACTACTCCTGCATCTCTAGCTGTTTTAACAGCAGAAGCCATACCTAATGCAGTTTGTGGTGATACTAATACAGCATCAACTCCTCTGCTTATTACGTCTTCGATAAGCTGTATCTGCTCAGCTATTTGTCCTTCTTGCTGTGTTGCCATAGGAATAATTTCTACTCCATAATCCTTACCAGCCTTTTCAGCCCCTAGAGCCATTCCTTTAAAGTGAGGATTACCTAGTGTTTTAATAACTACACCAATTTTATATTGTGGTTTATCTGCAGCTTCTGCGTCCTATAATGTACCCATAAAACAAGACAAAATTTTCGTAAAGCTTAATGAACCTGATATAATAAAAGACAGTAAAATGTCAAGAAAGAAGGTTTATCTAAAATGGCTAAACGAAGAACATTTTCACCAGAATTTAAGAGCAAACTTGTATTGGAGCTGCTCCGTGAAGAACGGCCACTCGGCGAGATTGCTAACGAACATGGCATAAGCCCGAATCAACTCAGGAATTGGAAAATGGAATTTTTAAAGAACGCTTCAAGAGCTTTCTCAGAAAGCAAGGATGAGAAAGAAATCCAGGCTAAGGAAAAGGAAATGGACGAGCAGTTTGATATGTTAATGGCAAAAGTCGGTCAACTTACCATAGAGAATGACTGGCTGAAAAAAAAATCTAAACAAGTCTTTGGAGATGACTGGGAGACTAAAACTGGTTTCAAAAGACCATAAGTTGACCGTATCTAGGCAATGTGAATTGCTTGAAATCAATAGAACTAGCGTATATTACACACCGGTTGAACCCGACTGGAAATTTGAAAACCGGGTAAAGAATCGACTTGATTACTGGCATACGAAGATGCCCTATATGGGGGTCAGAAAGCTTCGTGATAAGCTCCAAAACGTTGACAATATCCCTGTTGGCCGCAGGCTAATAAAGAGATTCATGAGCGAGATGGGGATTTATGCAATGTATCCAAAGCCCAATCTTTCCAAGCGTAACCAACTACATAAAGTTCACCCGTACTTGTTACGAAACCTATGTATTAACAAGCCAAATCAAGTCTGGGCAATAGATATCACATACATTAAGATGGGTAATGGACATATGTATTTAACAGCTATTATAGACTGGTATAGCCGCTTCCTAGTCGGCTGGGAACTATCCGATACTTTAGACACAGCACCTGTACTAGAAGCAGTAAGGAAAGCAATTAGGCATCATGGGAAGCCAGGGATTATAAATTCGGATCAAGGCTGTCAATTCACAAGCGATGAATATACGGCTTTCCTTAAAAATGGAGGAATAAGACAAAGCATGGATGGCAAGGGCCGTTGGATAGACAATGTGGTAATTGAGCGGTGGTTCCGGAGCCTTAAAATTGAACACATCTATCCTTATGAGTATCTCACGCCTAAAGAGCTTCGAGCAGGAATTAACAAATATGTACGAGAATACAACTTTGAACGTTCACACCAAACCCATGGCTATCAGACTCCCTGCCAAGTGTATTTAGAAAGGCAAGTGGCTTAATAGACCTTGGGGACAGCCCCAAGCCCCGTCCTCGCCGGAAGGCAGGTGCCCCGATCAACGGGCCACCATTTAAAGGATATGGTTTATCTGGGAGTAAAGGGTTACATAAACTCGCTACGCTCGCCCTTGACTCCCGTTGAAAGGATATTGACAAAATGTAAATATTTGGTTCATTAAGAATTAAAAAAATATGTCTTGACAAGGTGAACACTTCT
>JAAYSU010000180.1 GCA_012523915.1 Clostridiales bacterium | reverse complement strand
ATATTAATGTCGAAAACTACAAGTATTTTTGCTCGCGTAGAAAAGGAAGCAACATAGAATTACAATTATCAAACAAGAATAATCAATAATGCATCTCAACAGAGGTGCTATTTTGTCTATTATATTTTGCAAATATACCAGCTAGAATACTTGCTTACCTCTAGCATTTCAACATGCTGAAAAAAATCCTTAATTTCTGATTTAAAGTGTTTTAAATAGTCAAAGTAATTCCCGCCCTCAAGCCATTCGGCAAAATCAATGATAAGTCTTCTTTTTTCGTTATAGTCATGAAATATGACAAGATGTTTGGTGACTCTCACTATTTCTTTATACATCGACAGTCTTTCAGTACTGTCCATGCCATGTGCAACATAGGATGCAAAACAAACGTCAAAGACTTCGGACTCAAAGGGAAGACTAGATGCATCAGAATGGATAAATTTAACATGGTTAGCTTTTGCTTTCTTAATAGCTATGTCAATCATCTTTTTTGAATTATCAATTCCAGTTACGTGAAATCCCATCTCACTTAATACGGCACAAAGTGCACCTGTACCGCATCCTATGTCAAGGATACTTTTATACTGTGATAAATCCATTTGTCCTTTTATGTTATCTAGCAGGTCTCTATACTTCCTCTTTTGGAAGTTATAGAACAGACCGTATACCGGAGCTATACGGTCGAATAAGCTTGTTTTATAAGTTAATTTGTTCATCTTATACCACCTTGTTTTCGACAGCATTCTAATCAAGACAGCTCTATAATCAAATCGAATATTGTCCTAGTAAAGGGAAATTGAAATGTTTAGGTGTAAAGCGATAATTCTAATATGTATTATCCTACTGCCATTTTTAACTATGCAGGTTTCTGCCCAAAACATTCCTACTATTATTTCATCTGAATCAGATTTATTAGATTTATACACACATATATCTTTAGGCAAACAAACCCAAGGTAAATACTATACCCTAAGTCAAGACATCTACTGCAAGAAAGAACTGCATCCTCCTAATATATCATTTGACGGTAGCTTTGATGGAAAGGGACATACCATATACCTAACTATCAAAGGCAAGGATGAAAATACAGGTTTGTTTCATTCAATCTCAAAACAAGGCAGGGTAGAAAACCTCAATATTGACGGTGTAATTTCAGGCGGCCAAGCTGTCGGAGCAATATGCGGTACAAATTACGGAAGTATCTCAAGGTGTAATAATTACGCTTCAGTTAGCGGAGGAGTTAAGAATTCAGGAGGAATAGCTGGAATTAACTCTGGTACCATAGAAGAATGTTCAAATAAAGGAGAGGTTAGGAGCAGTTTTTCTTCAGGTGGTATAGCAGGATCTAACAGCGGAATAATCACAAGCTGCTACAACCAAGGAAAGATTATCGGAGAAGGCAGCGGTGGAATAGCAGGAACACTAAGAGACGGTTGGATAACAAGCTGTTACAACAAGGGGAAAATTACAGCTTCTGAGTATGCAGGAGGTATTTCTGCTATCAGGTATAGAAATCACACCCTTATAAACTGCTATAGTGTAGGAAGTAACATTACGTCAATGGGACATTACCATAACTCCTATTATGACAAGCAATCTTTAAAATCACCCAGTATAGTAACTAAACTAAACAGCCGGCCTTCTATTCCCAATGCCTATTTAGCCACCCTTTTAGACCAGTTCAACCTAAACCAATTTGTATATGATAAATACAATATCAACCAGGGCTATCCCATCCTACACTGGCAGACAAATAACTTCACCGATATAGATGGCCATTGGGCAAAAGAATCTATACTAAAGGTTACTGAAAGAAATATAATGGAAGGATACGATTCTAAGACCTTTAAGCCAGATAAAGTTATAACTCGGGCGGAATTCGCAAAAGTAATTGTTAAATACTTAGCTCTAGATATTAGTAAAGAAAAGAATAAGACCTATGATGATGTTCCTAAGTCCAACCCCTATTATGACTATATTGAAACAGCAACCAAACACAAACTAGTATACGGTATCGGCAATAATCTTTATAATCCCGATGCAGGGATAACAAGAGAAGATTTAGTAACTATTTTAGTTAGAGCAATTAAATTAAAAGGATATGATGTAGTAATCTCAGAAAAGGAAGCTGATAGTTTAATAAATAAATACTTAAAAGCTGGTTCAGTTCATGATTGGGCGAAGAAAGAAATAGCTTGGAGCATTCAAAAGGGGATTTTAAATAGGAAGAATTTTTACTTAGACCTTTCAGTAACTGAAAAAGATATGACAAGGGGACAAGTAGCAGACGTAATTGCAAATGCCCTAATTTTTAATTGAGAGCATAATAGGATGCAGGCAAAATTGCCTGCATCCGTAAACTTTTATACTTTAGAAAAATACCGCTCCTCCGTTGGGACTGACAAACTGTCCACAGAAGAAATTGCCCTCATCTGATGCTAACAATACAGCTGTTGCTCCTATCTCCTCAACTGTACCAAGCCTTCTTAGCGGGATATCCTTTTCCTTTTCAATCCATTCAGGTTCCATATCAGAAAGAATCATGTCGGTTTCAATTGGACCGGGAGCAATAATGTTAACTAATATATCAGGAGCTAGCTCCAAAGCTAGGCACATTGTAAATGCATTTACTCCTCCCTTGGCTGCGCAGTAGTGTGCATAGGCTTCTCTGCCTTTTTTCGAGAGTTCCGATGATATGTTTATGATCTTGCCAACAGGATCTTTTTTAATTAGTGGTATGAAATATTTTGATGATAAGAATATACCTTTTAGATCAGTTCCTAGGACCCTATCCCATTCCTCGGTTTCCATATCGACAACATTTACTTCAAGTCCTATTGTGCCTGCATTGTTTACTAAAATATTTATAGATCCAAATTCTTCTTTTACCCTATCTCTCATCCTTATTAGGTCTTTTTCATTGCTCACATCAGCTTTAATAGCCATTGCTCTCACACCGAAAGCCTCAATTTCTTTCACAGTTTCCAAAGCTGCAGCCACATTTTTTAGATATGAAAAGACTACATCTGCTCCTTCTTTGGCAAAAGCAAGACCAATGCCCCTTCCTATTCCACGGCTGCCGCCTGTGATTACCGCAACTCTGTTATCAAGTTTTCCCATCTTATTACTCCTTTCATATTACATAATAAGGTGTTGATCTATATTCTCCTCCACTGACTTGAACATGTCTTCCGCTTAAGGCTTTACCACCATTTTCTGTCGCCATAAAGATTACCATTTCTGCAATCTCTTCAGGTTTTCCTAGCCTACCCATAGCGATTTCCTCTGCATACATTTCGCAGACTTCATCATACGAAATGCCCAGATCTTCCGCATCTATATTAAGCTGTGGCGTCCTTATAACCCCAGGAACAATTATTCCTACATTTATGTTGTGCTTATCATATTCCTTAGCTAGATATTGTCCAAGTGTGAGCAAACCCGATTTTGAAGCTCCATAGCCAGTAGCATTATTCCAACCCAGGGTCCCGAAAAATGAACTTATAATAACTATTTTTCCTCCACCATTTTCAATCATATGGGGCAATGCCGCTTTGATGCACGCTATATGTCCTGTGAGATTGATTTTAACTTGTTCCCACCATTCCTCTTCGTCCTGCTCTAAAAATGGCTTCATGCTCATTCCAGCGGCATTTGCCACGAGTACATCTAGCTTTCCGTATTTATCTAAAACTTCCTTAACAATTCTTCCTCCAGTATCGGTATCTGAGATATCACCCATAGCAGGGAAGGCTCCCGTTCTATCAAGTACTTTTTTTACCTTATCGTCGAGCTTTCTTCCGTTTATTGCAACTTTTGATCCCTGCTTGGAGAAAGCATCACATACTGCCTCCCCGATACCCTGTGTACCACCAGTAATAAGTACCGATTTATCCTTCAATTCATCATATATAATCACTTTTTAGCCCCCCTTTCTACTCAATTCCTCTTATTGAAATAACCTGTCCTGACACATAGTTAGCACTTTCTGATAGAAAATGAGCAGTAGAAGCGATAGCATCATAATCAAAAGGAATATTTGCATAAACACAGTTCACCAGAACATTATCCTTTGCTAATTCGACTCCCAGGCTCTTTGCAAAACCATGGAGAGTGCCTGCCCCCGTCGCCATAAGGATCTTGTCTCCCTCTGCTTTGCTGTAATCAGGCGATACAATCATTATTCTACCTTCCTTATTACTAACCATTTTCTTTCCTACTGCAAAACATGCATTGATACTGCTTTTTAGCCAGCCGTCTAACGTTTTTTCCCATTGTGTAATTGGAGTATCCAAAAATCCTCGACTCTGTCTGTCCCTTTCAAATCCAGTTGCACAGAATAACGCTTTTATCGAGCCGTATGTATCCGCTATCTCTTCTACTACATCAACAAATTTATCTCTTACAGTCATATCAAAACTGTAGAATTCATCGAACAAATCCTTGGATTCAGCAACAGCATCTATACCAATAACGCGCCAGCCTGAATCCTTTAACTTGGTAGCAACTGAGGTTCCTAGCTCGTTTGCTGCTCCAGCAATCAGAGCAAGCTTTTCACTATTATTCATCATTTGACCTGCCCTCCTTCTTATCCCTTCTTCTTACATACAAGAAGTAATAAATCAAAGATATGAGAATGAGTATACCAACTGCAGCTAATACGTCTGGGGTCTGTGATGAAATTGCTATTGCCAAGAATAGGATAACTATGATAGGCGGTAGCGGGAATAGTGGCATTCTAAAAGGCCTAGTAATTGTCTTGGCTTTAATCCTGCTGTTAATAGAGCCTATCGCAACAAGTACATATACAGTAGCAGCCGCAGCTCCACCCCAAATTACTAACTGTACCAGGTTGGAATAAAATACGAGGAAACAACCTACTACAGCAATGAGAGTTGTTGCTGCCCAGGGAATTTGAGATCTCTTTGATACCTGGGTTAGAAAATCGTTAACCTTCTTTGGCCAGATTCCATCCCTGCCTCCTGTGTAAATTACCCTTGCCATGTAGTTAATAATTACAACCAGACAGCTAAATGACGCTATTATTATCCCTACATTAACCAACACCGTCCCTATATTCCCTAGGTAGGCCTCTGCAGTATAAAGTAGCGGTGAAGGTGCCAGCATGAATTCTTTTAAATCAGGTGCTGCAACCATACCCATCAACAGTACAAGTACAATGATTACTGCAGTAGATAGAGCTGAAATAAATGCGGCTTTTCCAATATTTCTACATGAACCTTTAGTCTCCTCTGAAAACCCTAGGGATGCTGGGTAACCATCTATTGATGCTACTAAAATGCCCAGCCCCATGAGCACCATTCCAAATGAAACCGAAGTCATTCCTGCACCGTCAGGAGTTAGCATCTGAGGATTGAACAGTATCTCAGTTAAGGGTCTTTGAATGTTTGCAAATGAGACAACAACGAAAACCACAATGACAATCAATTGAATAGTCAACAATATTTTAGCTACACGATTATTGGTAACAATACTTCCTAATCCTATAAAAAGAGCAATAATAAATGCTATTGCCGCTATTATCCCTGTTGCCAATTCACTTTGGGGTAATTGCGGAAATAGTATTTGGAGATACTGTCCAACTCCCAATGCAATTGATGGGGGATATATAAATGCCTGCACCATGAAAGTAAATACTGCTACAAAGACTAGAGGTTTTGGTAGTATGTAATTAATGATAGAATAAAGTCCGCCTGAGACCGGGTAGATAGAACCCAATTCAGCAATTATAAATCCGATGAAAATAACATTGATTCCTTGTAATATGGCTGCAGGAGCCGTTGCTATACCTACTGTTGCAAAAGCCGCTAAGGCATATACGAATGCTGCCATAAGAGGGGAAACATTCGACAAGGCCATTACTACGTTTTCTGCTACAGATAGGTTTCGATTGAGTTCCTGTTTGTACCCCAGTTCTTCCAGCCGCCTTTGCGCTCCATCTATATCGGAGTCAACAAAGGGCTTGTTGTTAGTAACCTTTTCCATAATACTCCTCCTTCAATTAAATACTAAATTCTTTTTTTAGGATCTTTACATACCCATTTGTGATATCTTCAGCTAACAACTTTCCTTTTTCGGGACTGCTGCTTCTGGCTGTAGCAAGAAGCCCAGACTTTGGCACTATCTCCTTTGGTGCGGGATAAACACTATAGGATAGTTGCT
Source organism: Clostridiales bacterium (assembly GCA_012523915.1). GTDB lineage: Bacteria > Bacillota > Clostridia > Peptostreptococcales > Anaerovoracaceae > JAAYHT01. The sequence goes on along the minus strand of JAAYSU010000180.1, from coordinate 4,202 downwards.
CTTCAACGCCATCTTCAATCAAGTTGTCTATACTAACAAGTTCAGGTCGAAAGTACATAGTCATTGATGTCTCCGAAATTGCCGCATGTTCTAAATCCCAGCCAGGAAATTCCACTTCATCGAAAACCTTATCCATCGCATGCTGCGATACCTGATCCCACCAGCTTCCTTCCACAATCTTCACATCTTCATATTTTCTTGAGATTAAATCCACAGCTTCTAGAATAAAGGCTTCGTTTTCATAATGGCCATTTAAGATAAGTACCTTCTTCACCCCGTCCCTTATAAGTTCCTCTAATACATCAAATACCAGGTTCATGAAGGTAACTGCGTTTAAATCCATTGTTCCTGGAAAAAGCGGACCCCCACCACTTAAAGGAGCCGACTTATAACCATAACAAATTGTAGGCGCCACTATTCCTTCAACTCTTTCCGCTACCATCAAAGAGAGTCCTTCAGCAATGATAGAATCTACTGAAAGGGGTAGATGGGGGCCGTGCTGCTCGGTTGAGCCCACGGGTAAAATCACTATTTTTTCATGTCTTACCCTGTCAAATTCCTGCCATGTCATTTCCCGCATTGCGTACTTCATTAGCTATTACTCCTTTCTTTCTTCTTTAAGGCGATAATGGAAATAAATTCGAAAATAATGTTGCTTCCTAAGGAGGCTGTTATCTGAGAAGGATCAAAGGCAGGAATTATTTCAACCAAATCATAACCGACAAAATCTATATTCTTTAACTCCCTTAAAATCTCCAAGCTTTCAAAACTAGTAAACCCTCCAACCTCTATTGTCCCCGTGCCTGGAGCATAAGCAGGATCAACAAAATCAATATCAAAGGAAAGAAAAGCTTTGCCGGTTCCAACTCTTTCATTAATTTGTTTCGCCACCTCCTTTAGCCCCATTTCTCTCATCTCATAAGTTGTGATAACTTTAAAACCTAAATCAATCGAATCCTTTAAATCAGCAATGGAATAAAATGTCCCCCTCATTCCAACTTGGATCGAACGCTCAACATCGATCAGTCCCTCTTCAAGGGCTCTTTTGAAAACTGTTCCATGATTGTATTTATTGCCAAAGTAGGAATCCACAGTATCAAAATGTGAATCAAATTGTACTAAGGCAACAGGCCCGTGTATTTTACTGATAGACCTAAGTTCACCTAAGGTTATCGAATGATCTCCTCCTATGCAGATAGGAATTGCGCCAGCCTCTACTATCGGATCAAGCCCCGCTTCAATTCTCTTATAGCTTTCATCAATATATCCTGGAACAACCGGTATATCACCATAATCTATTCCAGAAAGGTATTCAGAAACATTTATATCATGAGGCAAATTATATGGTTTTATCAGTGAAGATATCTCTCTTACTGCTGATGGACCGAATCTCGATCCTGTCCTATAACTCGAAGCCGTATCAAAGGGAACGCCTACAATTGCAAAATCAATATCTTCCACAGTTTTTATATAAGGCAGCCTCATAAATGTCTTTATCTCTGCAAAGCGTGGTATTTCTAATGAATTTAAAGGTTTATATTTCCCCATAGCTATCCCTCCTGTCTAAATTCATCGCCTGTAATTGCTATTAATTAATATATAAAGAGCAATTTTCATGCCAAAATAAAAAGATTGATATTCCAACCTTCTGGTTGTTCTATCAATCTCAAAAAATGCAATTATGCATTATTAGAATATTAATATTTAGAAAATTAAATATATTCTAATATATATAATGAAAAAATAATAAATGCAATTTCGCATCCCGAATGCATACTTGCATTTAATTCCTAGCCCAATAAGACTTTGGAACATTATACCTATGAAGTTTTCGCCTAATAGTAGTAGGATCTATGCCTAACTTTTCAGAAGCTTTTATAACAGATCCCTCTTCATTTATTGCACTTAACAAAAGCTTCTTGTCGTATTCTTCCAAACATTTTTTATAACTCTCAAAATCAGATATTCTAACATTTTCCCCTATCTTATCTTTTAAGATCGACAGACAATCTTCTCCCGTAACAATCATTCTTTCTACAACATTCTCCAATTCCCTAACATTACCTGGCCAATCATATTTCATCATTATCTCAACAGTGTCCTTTGATATGATCTTATTCATATCGTATTTGTCGTTAATCTTGCTTGCAATGTCCTTTATTAAAGGAATGATATCTTCCTTTCTTTCCCTTAATGGCGGTATATGAATTGGAACTACGTTTAACCTGTAGTATAGGTCCTCTCTAAATGTATTCTCTTCAACCATACGCTTAAGATCTCTATTTGTTGCAGCTATGAATCTCACATCTATTTTTATAACTTCTTTTCCTCCAACCCTCACTACTTCCCTATCTTGTATTGCCCTTAGGAGCTTGGGCTGCATATGGATGGGAAGATCTCCGATTTCATCCAGAAATATTGTTCCACCATTGGCAAGTTCAAGATACCCTATCTTCCCGCTTTTCTCCGCACCTGTAAATGCACCTTTCTCGTAACCGAATACCTCAGACTCAAATAGGTTTGGAGGAATAGCGCTGCAGTCTACTTTAATAAAAGGCGCATCTCTTCTGATGCTCTTGTTATGTATATGCTTACTTATCATCCCTTTGCCCACCCCTGATTCACCTGTTATCAGTACTGTGGAATCAACCTTGGCTACGGTGGAACAAAGAGCCTCTATCTTCTTCATCTTCTGACTGTTTACAATAATATGTGAATCTTTTAGGCTTTCGCTTCTAAGTATTCTCAGCTCCTCTTTATATTTTTCTGTTAATTTTTCTTTTTCTATTAACTGCTGTCTTAAATTATTAAGCTCAGTAATGTCTCTGGAGTTAACTATTATCTTATCAATTTTGCCATTCTTAAATATCGGTGTACCCGTTGCCAAAACAACATTGCCGTTTTTGACCTTCTGAACTATGCTGCAAGCTTTTTTAGTTTCAAGTATCTTTAAGGTTACGGATTCTGAATATATGCCCTCTTTAACTAAATCCCTTATATTCATCCTGCGGGCATCCTCATAGGTCAGGCCTTCTATTCGCTCACACGCTTTATTGAAGTACAGAGTATCCCCATTGCTGTCAAGTATGTGTATACCGTCATATGAAGAATCAAATGCGGTGCGAAGGGTTTCAATTTCTTCAAGCAGTTCTTTTACTCTTTCCGATTCATTCATAGATCTCACCTCTTACAGATAGCGAAACAGTTGTTTTGTTTATTTTATCAGTATCATAATCCTAACACAACGGTTTTTGAAATTAATATTGCCTGGACTGCATATAATGTTTAAATAGGAATTTGCGGAGGTTTATTATGTCCAAAGAGACCAGAAGTTTTATAGAAGTCGTGAAGCAGGATAAGCCTAAGGCCTTTGCACGGATTAAAGGCAGCAGAAGGTACAAAGATATACTGGGGACCATCCTCTTTTATGAAGTGCCCGGAGGAGTGATAGTATATGTAGAGGTGTGCGGTTTGCCTACAGACGGCAGCCTATGGGGAGGTACTATACATGGTTTTCATATTCACGAAGGAAGAAGCTGCACAGGAGATGCTGAAGATCCATTTAAAGATGCAGGAGGCCACTATAATCCTACCAATAGACCCCATCCTTATCATGCAGGGGATTTTACACCGTTGTTTGGAAACAATGGCTATAGCTGGACCATATTTGCAACAAACAGGTTTTATGTAGATGAAGTAGTAGGCCATGCTGTAATAATCCATAAAAAACCTGATGATTTTACGACTCAACCATCAGGTAATACAGGCGAAAGAATAGCCTGCGGTGTAATACGATACAGTTAAGATTTATCCTGATCAAAACTCTTAAACTTTATCCAAATGAAAAGCCAAGTGGATGTCAATAAAAACGAGAAGAAATCTGCAAAGGGTGCGGCATGAATAAGTCCTTTTAATCCCCAAATCCTTGGGAATATTATCACTGCTGGTATAAGTAATATTAACTGCCTTGTAAGAGTTAAAAACGAAGCAATCTTGAACCTTCCTATCGCCTGGAAGAAGCTTGATCCAATGATTTGAATTCCAACAACAGGCAAAAGTAAAAACCATGCCCTCATTGCCTCTATTCCAAAACTAATCATTTCTTCTTCCCGATTGAAAAATCCTACCAGCTGTCCAGGGAATACCCTGGTTATTGTATAACTAACTATTACAATACAAGTGGCAATGATAAGCCCTAGTTT
>JAAYSU010000179.1 GCA_012523915.1 Clostridiales bacterium | reverse complement strand
TTCTGTTCCTACAAGTTTTTCTTCATCGTCGTTTTCTGTGTTTGGATTTTTAATACTTGCGATTATCTTTAGTATATCTTCAAGGGAAAAACCTTCCTCTTTTATATCCCCTTCTTCATCATCTTCTGATTCACTTGCTCTATCTCCACTTTCAGCATAGGTCTGAGTTTTACACGATTGAACAGAGCTAATCGTTAAATTGGATGCCTGTGCTGAAGCTTCTCCATCCATGGCAGCCTTTGTGTTCTGATTGACAACCGTGACAGCCGTATAGCCTCCGCTTTGTGAATCTCCTCCACTGTATGCAAGGTTCAAGGTATCTATATTACTCTCTGCCAGCAGGGTGATATCTCCCCCTGCTATCAGCCTGCTCATATCCGTCACGGACAAGCCTACATTACTGCTAATCACCATCAATGCCAAAGACAGCGGAAGGGAAGTACTTGATTTAGTATCGCTGCTAGCTATAATATTTGCGTATGCGTTTAGTATTATGTCCAGGGTTGAGTCTATGATGGAATCTCCCTTTACGGTTATGTTCGAGATCAAATCTGTTACCGTCACTGTAACAGGTATAACACCTGAACCTGTCTTCATCGAAATGTCATTCGTTGTCTTAATTGACACATTGTTTGCTGATACCTTTGCAGTATCGAGTTCTACTTCTACAGAAACAGTTGCTGCATTAACCACTGTCTTTAATGCATCATCCATACCATCTACTATGGTATCAACTATCTGATCCGATGTAGATTCTTCATCGTGTATGTCTATCTCGTAGCTGGTACTTTCTCCGGGTCCGTCTTCCACTTCCTGACCATTGCTTATATATGTTGTAGCATCTACTGTAAAATTGCCTGTTACATCAATATCTATATTTCTAAATACCACCTTTATGTTTTGTGATTCATAGAACTTTGATGCTTCCGTTGGTGCTGCATTGATGACCAGGTTGTTTGCCTTAAATATCAGTTTTTGCTGATCCTGGCTATCTATATCAAAAAGTACCTTCTCTGCCTTTAGCAATAGGTTAACCCCGGTTAAATCCATCACATCAGCTTTGGTCAGCTGGGTTGTGATTGTGTCTTGTCCTGTTCCACCCAGAACGACCAGTTCTGATAATCCGGTGGGTTTTCCGGTCAGATTAAGATATATTGTGTCATCTCCGTCGGCACCATTAATAACTATCTTAGCTTTATTTGATAACCGATATACTTTTGTCCCATCAGCATTGGTAATGGTGATCTGGATGATCCCTTCATCAAGATTGACTACTTCTATAATATCCTTGCCCGGATTGCCAGGAACAGTGTAAAGATCTTCCGGTTTATTGTCTATTATTACGGTATCGGGATCGGTTTGAATTGTCTGTACAGTTACTCTAATTGATATGTCTTCTAATTCGTTGTCCTTAATGTATCCTTCGGGCAAATTCCACTCAGGGGTCAAATTATAATCGCCAACCTTTGACCCATCAAAATCGCCTCGCCAGCTGGATATATCAGCCTCTACCTTAGTAGTTTCAATACCGTTAGATGTATGTAACACTAACTTACCTGGCAACTTACCCTTTTTCTTCAATAATTCCAGATTAATAATTTGCTCATCTTCCGATAATACCACATCTTCCAGTTCATCAAATCCGATTATTACATCTTTCGGATCTGTTGAAAGGACTTGTGAGTCCCCCTCTTCTATATCGCCTTCTACGGCAGGACTTCCTAAAGGCCTATGAGATCCTTCTTCTACATCACCTTGTTTTGGTGCATCTCCTATCAAATCTTCTCCAGATTGAAGCTCATCGGAAAATATTTCTATGGGAGGATTCGAGTTTTCTTCAGGAGGAATAGATTCACTGGCATATGAAACAGTAGTGAAAGCTCCTGTTACACCTGATAGAACTATTAACAGAAGAGTGATAAAGATGGTACGATTAAACCGACTTACAAAAATAGTCAAAATATCATCCTCCCTACCTGAAACACCAAAAACACAAAAATATGGACATTATTACAGGTTAATTATATGAAAAATTGTAATTATTTTAAAGGAGTTTCCAAAAACGACTTGTTTTTTGGAAAAAACGGAAGTAACATGATTATATATTTTACTAAATCGACAATTATAGATAAAATCTACAACTGTTCCTGGCCGTATAAAAATTTAAATATCGGAAGAATTCCCTCTTTCCCTTATGTTCGACATGCCTTGCTCCAAAGATTATATGAAATATTTAGGAACCGTGTTATAATTGTTACAGCTTATAAAATCAATTGACAAATATATTGATATAATGGAAAATCATTTTATTGGTTGAACAATAACAAAACCTACATAGGAAATGACAGGTACAATTTGGCCCTACCGACAGGATTATCTCAAAAAACCATGGTATATTTATTAACCTTAAAAGTTAGTTAAAGATTCTTATAGTATACGTATATCAACAGTTCATTACAGCAGCCAGGGTTAGGGAACAACTTTAGCTTGGCTATGGAGGCATTGGTATGAACATTTCAGCTGTTTTTGAAGGCCTTAAAAAGAGAAAACGCGGTCTCGCAATTATGGTTGCTGCCATATTTGTTCTATACATGCTTCTGGGAGGTTTACTAAATATACGCCTCTTCAAAAATGATGCAGGCCCTGTAGAATCCGCTTCCCAGGGTTTAATGGATCAAGATGTTCAAGAGTTAATGCAAAGCAGTACAGAAAAATTGCTGAATGGTAACATTCAAGGCGCCCTAGACGATATAGACAAAGCCATCCAGTTGGCAGAAAACGTTGGTCAATTATACTTGCTAAGGGGAAACATACATGTAACCGCCAACAATTATGACCTGGCCATACAGGATTATACCCATGCACTTTCATTGGATCCCACCTTGATTGAAATATATGAATTAAGGGGCCATCTCTATTATGAGGGCAAGGATTATGATAATGCATTAAAGGATTATGATAAAGCCTTGCAACATAATCCCAATAACGGCGAAGTACTGCTTATTAGGTTTAATATTCATCTTAACCAGGAGAACTATGATTATGCACTCAATGACATCTACACTCTCATTGAACTGGAGCCTGAAAATGGCACCTTTTTCTCCCTGGCGGGAGATGTGCATTCAATTAAAGGAGAGTATGATAAAGCCATTGAATTTTATAATACCGCCCTTGATTACCTGTCGAATATAACTGACAGGGAGAACGTTTATCTGGCATTAGGCAACTGCTCATTTGAATTGAAGATGTTTGACAGTGCAGTTGAAAGTTACTCAAAATATTTGAAGACATCCCATGATAATGGGGAGGTTTATTTCAACAGAGGAGTCTCTCATATTCAATTGGAAAACTACAAGGAGGCCGTAAACGACTTCTCCAGATCAATTGAGCTATCCTATCAGCCTGAATTATCGGCATTTCAAAGAGGACTGTCCTATTATATGCTGGAGCAATATGAAGAATCCATTTCAGATCTGGAGCTATATGTAGATGCTTATCCTGATAATTCCGATTCGTGGATCTATTTGGCATTGTCATACTTTAATACTAAAAACTATAATGATGCTATAACTTATTTTGAAAAATGCATCAATGCGGGTATAATGTTGGGTGAATGTCACTATCATCTGGCAAGTATTTATTTGGACAAAAAGCAGTTTAAAAAAGCAATAACCCATTATACCTCATCTGCAGA
>JAAYSU010000178.1 GCA_012523915.1 Clostridiales bacterium | reverse complement strand
GTTGGCGCAGATGCTTTCAGCACAAATGCTTCAACAGGTGTAAAACAATGTAAAGAATGGGTAGGTGCATAAAATGAGTAAAGAAAAACTATTTAAAGAACGAGCAGCTCGTGTAACGAAGGCTTTTAAGCATGAAATTCCTGATAGGGTCCCTATTGCCATGATGATTGAAACATGGGCAGGCCATTATTCGGGATATGACATTGTTGATTCGGGCTATGATTATCCTAAGCTAAGGGAATCTTTTTTGAAGGTTGCAGAGGATTTTGAAGAAATAGATGCCATGCCTCCTGCATTTGGGGTAAGGCCGGGAAATATTTACGCAGCGACTCAGTCAAGGGAATATTCCTACTATGGTGAGGATGGCAAGCCCTATGCATCTCTTCAACACTTAGAAGCGGGGAATGTCATGACAACGGATGAATATCCGGAATTCATAGCAGATCCATTTAAATTTATTGTAGAAAAACAAATTCCTCGCAGGTATGCGGCATTTGACAAACCAGAATTAGAAAAGAACCTTGCCTTTACACAGTTTGCTCTCCTTTACAAAACCTATATACAAGAGGCTATTGTTAAGTTGGGAGAGCAGCTGGCAGTTGAAAAGGGCATGCCAAGTTTATTCAAAGGAAGCACAGAAATGCCCATGGATGTATTCATGGATTATTTCCGTGGATTTAAAGGCATCATCATAGATATCAAAAAACGGAAAGAAAATGTTATTGCTGCCTGTGAGGCCTTATTCCCATTAATGCTTAAGAAGGCCATCCATAATGTAGAGTCAGGTATATTCCCAGGAATCTTTATTCCTCTCCATATTCCTACCTATCTAAGGCCAAAAGATTTCGAAACCTTCTACTGGCCTACCTTCAAGAAAATGATAGATTGCATAGTTGAAAAAGATTGTACACCAGTATTATTTATGGAAGGAAACTGGGAGCCTTACTACGACTTTATTAACGATCTACCAAAGAAGAAGGTTGTAGGAATGGTTGAAAGTGGTGACTTTAAAAAGATGAAGGCCGCCATTGGTGACACCATTTGTATTATGGGTGGAATGCCTGTAGATGTTATTAACCACTCGACAAGGGATGAGGCGGTAAAATATGCAGAAGAGCTAATTGATTTTATGGCACCAAATGGTGGCTACATATTTGCATTAGACAAGGTTTTGCTTTCACCAAACGATGCAAACCCCGAGAATTTAAAAGCAGTACTTCAGACAGTTGCCAAGTATGGAGAATACAAATAAGGAGGTTTATAGATGATTATAAAAGTACCTGAAATTAAATCAGAAATATATCCCTCATGGGAAAAGGTGGTGGAGGATAATCCCCACTTAAAAAATAGTCCAGAAATTGTTAAGAAAAACTATGAAGATTCAGTAGATGAGTTGTTTGATGCCATTATGTTGCTAGCAGCATTTTAACTTAACTACTAAATAGAATACTAAATAGTGCTTGTTCGCAAGCACTATTTTATAATTGCATACCCTGAGGCATACTATAGCAATTACAGCCATCTAAATGGTCAATAGAAATAGTAGTATGGGGTTCAATAATACGGAATAGCTGATCATCCCATTTGCCTGAGAACAGGTCGATTAATAATTTTATGTTGCCCTTGACCATAAAAAAATCAAGGCCTAGCCTATCTGCCAAGTTTTTAGCCTGCTTCTCATATTCTTTAATATCATAGGCGCCTGTATCGATCATAATCATGCTATCATAGTTTGCCAGCATTACATCCATGATTCTTTTGGCCCTTTTCTCTCCGTATTTCCGGGTATATAAATCATATTCTTTACCTATGGCCTTTTCGCTTTCTAGCCAGCCCTTGGTTAAATAGTAGCTGCCTTTGTGTTTAGATTTAACGTCAGAGCCATATAGAAGTATATCTGTACAGTCATTAACCTTTGGAATGACTAGGTGGGAATTCCCGGATTCAATATCTACAAAGCTATTGCCGCAATAACCATATGCAAAAAGAATGTAATCATATTGATCTTCATTTAATTTATTAATCTCTTGCTGCAGCCTGTCTCGTAGTTTGTTTGGATACAAGTGGAGTGTATCCTCTAGCCAGATAATGGGGTATTGGCAATTGGTCATATCAATAGCAAGTTCTATTTCATCGCGGATCATTTCGCAGGCTATGATTACATTTTTCATTTGGTATTCTCCTATCTATCTTGTGTTACTGTATTTATACCCATTCTATTATATATCAAAAAACCATTTATTATTGTATGCATATTATCTTTACAGTATAGAAATTTTTTGTTAATTAGGAAGTTTGCAAAATATGGTAGAGGGTATATAATAACCGTGGCATATGATATTCCAATATCATATATATTTAGCTATATTTACCTTTGGAATCTGGCCTATTATTTTTTATATTTTTAAGGAGGGAAACTTTATGAAGGAAAAATATCAAGTAATAGCAGATGCCCTTGGGGAACTAGAGGAAGATAAGTTTCTTGATACTATAAAAGAACTTTTGGAATCAGATCCAAGTGCTGAGAATGCGGAACAGATAGTCAATGCTTGTGCATTGGGAATGGAAAAGGTCGGAGAATACTTCGAACAGGACGAATACTTTGTTGGCGAACTGATTTATGCAGCAGATATTCTGCAAAACGGTTTCGAATTGCTTAACCCCTATTTATCAGATGAAGACGCAAGCAACAGACTAGGAACTATGGTTATTGGCACGGCTCCTGGAGACCTTCATGACATCGGTAAGAATATATTCAAGAGCATGATGGAAGCGGCAGGATTTGTTGTCCATGATTTAGGCGTTGATGTTAAACCAGAAATCTTTGTAGAAAAAGTTAAAGAAACCAAGCCAAACATTGTTGGCATCAGTGGACTTCTTACACTATCACTGGATACCATGGGTGATGTTATTAATGCTCTAAAGGAAGCTGGCCTTAGAGATGATATTAAAGTCATTATTGGTGGAAATCCTGTAACGGAAGCTGCAATGAATAGAGTTGGTGCAGATGCTTTCAGCACAAATGCTTCAACAGGTGTAAAACAATGTAAAGAATGGGTAGGTGCATAAAATGAGTAAAGAAAAACTATT
>JAAYSU010000016.1 GCA_012523915.1 Clostridiales bacterium | reverse complement strand
AGAAAAGCATAGACCTGCCATGATACACCGAGTTATCTTTGGAAGCATTGAAAGATTTATTGGTATACTTACGGAGCATTTTGCTGGTAAGTTCCCATTATGGCTTGCTCCAGTACAGCTTAGATTGCTAACAGTAACTGAAAAGCATAACGAATATGCAAAGGAGCTTGAAGCGCTCTTTAAGGAAAATGGTCTAAGAGTCGAGCATGATGGAAGAAATGAGAAGATTGGCTATAAGATTAGAGAAGCTAGAAATCAAAGAACACCATATATTATTGTGATAGGTGAAAGGGAAGTTGAAGCCAGGACTGTCACCGTAAGATCCAGCAAGGAAGGGGAGCTTGGTGAAATGTCTCCTGATGAGCTGATTGCAAAACTGAAGGAAGAAATAGAAACCAAAGCATGCTAAGTCCTTAATTTGGCGAAGCACTTGTTAAGCTGTTCTTCTTTTTCAGCTTCACTTAATTTTAATGCTCCATACATGTCATCCATAAGTTGGAGGCCTTCAGCTGTTAAAGAGACTTGGAACCTTCCGTAGATAAAACTCTTTTTGAAATCGACAAGACCTCTTTCGCTGAGAAAACGCAGTTGGTATTTGATTTCTGAGTAATAGCCTCCATCTATTTGAGCAGGGTGTAGTTTGATAGTAAGGTCGGATTTTTTTCCCGACAGCTTATAAATAGTTTTTAAAATTTCAAGACGTGTATTTACAGGGTTGGTTAATACAGGCATTGCGTTACCTCCTTGGAATTAATACAGTTATTATAACAGTTTAGTAGCATGGAGGGCAATCATGTTTGGAATGAAGGAAAAAGAAAGGTATAGAGGCGGAGTTTTTTTAACCAGAGCAAAGAATTCGTTGGAAGCTGACATCTTGGAATCAAAGCTAAGAAGTGAAGGAATTCCTGTAGTCCGCAGATATGTGGGACCAAGCAACGCTATGGAGATAATAATGGGGAGTAACATGACCCATCCTATAGATTTATATGTCCCTGAGGAAACGATTGAGGATGCTAAGAATATTATCATAGCAGTTCCAATTATATCTGATGATTTTGCTGAGGAAGAATAAAGTAGAGCCACACCGTAACAGTGTGGCTCTATATAATATACCCCTATTTTAGAAAATCTAGATCTTGGTTTAAATATCCTATAATATACTCGTAATAACCTTCATGCTCATCAGCAATATTAACTTTAATTTGAACTCTATATCCACTATTGTAGTTTATCAGCCTTTCATCATAAGTCTTGAGTATTCTTTCAATGATACCCTTATCTGTGATCTGGATTAGAGGTTCAGAGGCTATTGAGGTATCAATACGCTCTTTTAATATATATGGATCGACTATTTCTTGGTCATATGAATATATATTGATGTATTCTACGCTTTCAGGATCTATATCAAAATTATAGCCGTTTTCATTAAGCCAGTTTATTGTATTAGTTGCGTTGTAAGGAATGCTAAAACTTGCGTATCCATCTCTGTCTCTTCTTCCGATAGCATTTTCTTCAGTATAAGAGTAGCTGATTTCAGCCCTTGCATATTTATTTTTAATACTGATAAGATCTTCAAAAGACATTTCACGCAAATCCTTTTCCATGCAAGCAATCAATTCTTCGATTTCACCTTTATTATATATCTCATGCGATTCAAATATTTTTCCATATAATCTAATGGAATTATATTCATCCGCTTCGAGATTATATAGTGAATTAATAGCTTTATATTCAAGGGATTCGAATACTTTAGCTATATCGGCATTGTTTGCAAAGAACTCGTAATCAATAGTATAGGCTCTGTTCATGTCGAAGATGCCACTAGTGTCATATTTTATAGTTACATTGTTTGAGAAAATGTTTAAATCGGGATTCTCAAATCTTTCTTTGTTTTGAGTAATAGATCTGTGCAACTCTGTTACAGCCTTGATATTTTCAGGATCTTTAAGCTTTTGTTTTCCCTCATCGTATTGATAATGAGAGAAGACGGTGTTAAAGGCATTAGAGATAACTGCACTTTCTACCCTTTGAGGATTAGGAACCCGACGCTCGAATCCTGCAATGTCTATATTCAGACCGACTATGAAGATTATAGCTATCAATGCATACACTAAGAAACTCTTCAAACCGCTTTTATTAAAGATGCGAATTGATTTTGTAACTATCATCTGCGCAATGATAAAGGAAATAACTGTTCCTGCAGCAAAGCCGGTGTACATATATAACAGGCTATCACCGAGCTCATTAAAATAGATTCCAAGCAAGGTCATACCAAGGAAAGTTATTATATAACATATGATAGGCTTCATAAACTCAAAAGTTAGAGAGTCTGTTGCCCTTTCCAGCTTCCTTCTGTTATAGAGTAGTTTGGAGATGATGACCATTATAACAAAAGTGAAGATGTAATAAAGGGTAGATAAAAGGCTAAAGGAACCTTGAGATTGTAAGACTCCTGTATATGGTGATATTAATAATGCGATATCGCCCCAGTCCCCTGAGAGATTGAATCCAAAGAGGAAGAGGTCGAAATAAAAGTTAAATACAGTATAAAGTAGTGTTATAAGGAAGATGAAGAAAAAGGACATGAAAAGATGCATCAGATTATTGCCTGTGATGATACCTGCAAATACCGAGATGCTGTATAAAACCAATACAACTAGGATCGATGTCCATATCCAATTTAGTATCTCGCCTCTTGTAAATACATTAACCGTATCGATAGTAATATCGTCACCGTATCCCCATTGCTTATAGGCAGGTTTGCTTATAAGCATAAGTATTATTCCGTTTATAACAATAGGGGATATAGTAAGTATAATTCCCGATACGAAATTGCTATTAAAAAGATGATTCCTTGTAAAAGGCAGGGAATGCATTACCGCTACTGAACTTGTGGCCTGAAGGT
>JAAYSU010000177.1 GCA_012523915.1 Clostridiales bacterium | reverse complement strand
TCCGAATACAGCCAAGAGGCCATTGCACGAGTTGAAGAATGGATAAACGGCCTTCCAAGAAAGATCTTAGGCTATAAAACCCCAGAAGAACTCTTCGATGAGGAACTCGATAATCTATGCTCTTTAACAACAGAGATTTGTCAAGGTACGGAGATTAGTTCAACTTGTTATTGCAATTCAGGAAGTTTCAAGATTTAAAAATACTAATAGAAGTATATTAAGCGAAGATCTATTGAGTTTGTTGTTGAAGGTCTTTGTAAGTGCCGGGTTAAAATCCCCAGATTTTGAATGGTATCCATATCCTGCTGGACTATCTAGGCTTATGAACAGCTATAGTAATGTGTTTGCTCTTGGACCGGGTATGTTTCCCATGGCAATGCCGATACCAAGTGATATTTCTAAGAACTATAAAGAAAATGATAAAGAGTTCATAGCGCTCATGTCATCTTTTTCCAAGCTAATTTAATCAAGGGGAGATATAATGTTTTGGTTGTTAGGGTTAACTGCGTTAACCGGGTTTTCTTATACTTTCATTACGGGTTTTCATGACGGAAGTAATATAATTTCCACCATCGTGGCATCTAGATCTATTGCTGTAAAAAAGGCCTTGGTTATAGCATGCATATCGGAATTGATAGGGGGATTCCTGTTTGGTACTGCGGTTGCTCAAACAATGGCAAAAGGATTGCTAAATTATTCAATAATATCTTCAGCCATAACTGAAAAAGGCATAGGATTAATAATAGCATCATTTGTAGGTGCAATTGTTTGGAATTTAATCACATGGAATTGGGGTCTGCCTTCAAGTTCCTATCATGCCCTAGTAGGCGGAATGATAGGTGCAGCGATTTTTCTTTTCGGTATAGAAGCGGTTTATTGGAAAGGTATTCTTCTCAATGTTGTGCTGGTAATGGCGATATCTCCTGTCATTGGATTTATAGCAGGGTTTTTAATGCTGTGGCTTTTAAAGCAAATATTAAAATATGGTGGTCGAAGAACAGAGAAGAATATTAAAAGAATTCAGATAATCACCATGGTAGCTCTTGCTCTTAGTTATGGAAGCAACGATTCTCAAAAATCGATGGGGTTGATTTCCCTTGCCCTTGGTTTCGTCGCGGGAAGTGGCGAGTTTAATGTTCCGCTTTGGGTAATTGCAGGAAGTTCCATCAGTCTCTCCCTTGGAATGTATTTAGGTGGATGGAGGATGGTTAAGACTGTAGGAATGAAAGTTTTTAAACTGAAGCCTATTCACTCCTTTGCATCGCAAATGGCTACTGTTTCAGTTTTGCTTACCACTACTTTAATTGGTATGCCGGTAAGCACAACACAAACAATCACAGCCTCTGTAATGGGAGTTGGAAGCAAAGAGAATATGAGGCGTCTCAATTGGAATATTGTGAAGAAAATCGCATTAGCTTGGATTACTACTATCCCAGCCGCCATGCTGGTATCTGGAATTATTGTATTAATAGCAAAAGGAATAATTTTATTAGGGGGGAATATTTGATGGCAGTTTTTATAAAAAGAGAATTACCCAACTTCTATGACTTATTATCGAGACAGATGAACATAACATTAGACGGAATCCATGAACTCAATGATTATCTGTATGATCTTTCTCAAGAAAGGTACAATAAAATAATAGATTTGGAAAAACAGGCTGATAGGGTAAGGATTGAGCTAATAAAAGCATTAGAAGAAACTTTTATTACACCTTTCGAAAGGGAAGATATCTTTAGACTGTCTGGTGATATCGATGATATCATGGATAATATTTATGAAATTGCATATACGATTAATATCTTTCGCATGGAGCCAAGAGAAGACGATAAAGAGATTGTAAAAATAATTATGAGATCAATAGAAGCTCTAAATAACGCTGTTGAAAGGTTGGGTACTGAGGTTAACGATGAACAGTGGGATTACTTAAAAGTAGCAAAAAAATGTGAGAAGATAGCAAAAGAGAAATATCGAAGGTGTATACAAAAAATGATTGAAGAAGAGGAAATGAATCTTCTCGCATCAGTGATAAAACAGAGGGAACTATATAG
>JAAYSU010000176.1 GCA_012523915.1 Clostridiales bacterium | reverse complement strand
TTCTCATCTTTCCTTGAACATATGAACCAAAGATATAGGCAAAAATTATATCTTCATATTCCATTAAAATATCTTTACACTTTTTAATAATATCCATATTTGCTCATCACCAAATTATATAAATAATTACAATAAAATTATAGCATAAAAAACATTTATTATACTACAAAATTTGGATAACTCTACCTTTTCCTTACTTATGATATACTTCATTCTTCATTATCTTAAAGGACCTATAAAGTTGTTCAAGAAAGATTACCCGCATCATCTGATGCGGGAATGTCATCTTTGAAAAGGAGAGTCGTAAATCTGCATGGTCTAATACTTCTTTTGATAGTCCAAGGGATCCTCCAATGATAAAGGATATATTACTTTTTCCATCAAGGCCTAAGTCCTCTATTCTTTTTGCAAATTCCTCTGATGATAGGTGCTTCCCTTGGATGTCTAAGGCTATTACATATCCACCCTTTTTCAGCTTCTTAATAATCTGCTTGCCTTCGGTATCCTTAACTATCTCTTGAGCCTCAGAAGAAGAATCGGTTAAACGTGCCTCTTTAACTTCTTCAATGGATAGTGTGCAGTAGCTACTCAGCCTCTTTTGATATTCAGCAACAGCCTCTTTCCAGTATCTCTCGTTTAGTTTTCCGACACATAGCAGTTGAATGTTCATCTTCTAGTTATCAAGTACTCCAAATTTTAATTCTGCCTTCATCATTTTACCGTTACGATAAAATGTTATATTTACTACATCTCCTGGCTTGAATGAAAATAGCTCTCTTGTCAGTTGTTCCATAGTCTTAATTTCTATATCATCTATAGCTACAATTGCATCCCCTATTCTTAAACCGGCATTGTCGGCAGGTGATCCCTCATATATTTTACTGATATAAACACCTGTTTCGGTCCCGAAATCATCCTGAGGGAAATATTGTAGATATAACTCAACATCAGCACCACCTATTCCTATATAGGCCTTCTTAAATGTACCGGTTTCCATTACTTCTTTAATTATAGGTTTTGCAGTATTTATTGGAATCGCAAACCCTAATCCTTCACCTGTAGCGGCTTTTGCAGTGTTTATACCTATAACTTCACCCTTGCTGTTTAGAAGAGGACCTCCGCTGTTTCCTGAGTTAATTGAAGCATCTGTCTGCATTAAGCCTTCCATTGTAGCCTGCTGCGTATTGTTGCCTACTGTAATAGTTCTATCAAGTCCACTTATAACTCCCTGTGTTACACTCCTGTCAAAGTCTAGTCCAAAGGGATTTCCTATTGCAACAGCATAGGCACCGATGTTTACTTCATCAGAATCACCCAGTTCTACTGGTATAAGGTTTGTTGCATCTATCTTTACAATCGCCAAATCCAAGGTAGTATCATTCCAGAGAACTCTACCTTCCATTTCTCTTCTGTCAGTTAGCTGAACAGTAATGTTTCTCGCACTGCCATCTCCAATAACATGGGAGTTGGTGAGAATATAGCCGTCTTTATGAACGATAAAACCTGTCCCTACACCTTCGACAAGCTCTCCTCTACGCATTCCTAGAATATTTTCCCGGATTACTTCAGTTGTAGTACTTATACCTACCACTGATGGAATTACTTTTTTAGCTACTGCCTCTGCAGTATCGATGTGAGATTGGGTAGTGATATTTATTTGGCTCTGCTCTATGGGAAAATCTAAAAGATCAATCCCGTAATATAATGCGGCAAGGCCACCCCCGAAGCCAGATACTGCTCCAATTATTATTACAAGAATTATTGAAAGGACTTTCCTTCCATTGCCCCTTTTCTTCTTTTTCTCATACTTTCCTTGATTTTCTACAATAACAAAGTTGGGTTCATTATTACTCCCTTGATATGTTTTGTCGTCGTCCATATATATCCCCCTTTAACTTTAGCTTTTTAGACCTGAAATACGGCACTTACCTGATTTCTAATGACAGTATTTAATTCCAAATCGGATCCTATGTAGTATTCTTCTTCTTCTAATATGTTTTTAATCGTTTGGTATGCCATTTCAGGAAAATTATTTTCCTTGCTTAAATGGGCTAGAATTACTTGTCTGTCCTTTTTCTTATCTGATACCAGCCTTAATAGTGCTTTACCCGCCAATTCATTAGATAGGTGTCCTTTATCGCTCAGAATTCTTTCTTTTAAGAATCGCGGATACCTACTAAGTCTTAACATGTCAACATCATGATTAGCTTCCAAAACTAAGAGGTCTGCATCCACTATCTCTTTTAATATTTCATCTTTTATACATCCGGTATCGGTAACAATGGAAATCTGTTTTCCTTTAGTATAAAACGAATAACCAACAGGGTCTACTGCATCGTGACTAACTTTAAAGGGTTTAATTGTTATGTTGCCTATAGAAAAGGGTTTATTGTTTTCAAAGTTTTCTACCCTGTCTATATCTACTGAATCCCCAAGGGCTTCAATTGTCTTTTCATTTGCATAAGCAGTTACATTTTTATGCTGCTTTAAGATAGTTTTTACACTCTTAGTATGGTCACTGTGTTCGTGGGTTATTAATAATGAAGTTAGCTGTCCTAGATCTGTATCTGTTTCCTTTAGTCCATTTAAGATCCTCTTTGCACTTATACCCGCATCTACAAGTATAGCTTCATCTTCTGATTTTATTAAATAGCAATTACCACTACTTCCACTAGAGAAAGAACAAAAACTTAATGCCATATTATTTTACCTTTCAAAATTGTGTCTGATAGAAATTAAGCAATCCAAGCAAATCAATCATTGTAAGCCGGTACATATTTTGTCTGCCCACTATTATAGGTTATTTTCCATGCCGGGAAGGCTGTATCAGAAATGGTGGTTTGAGATACGTAATCAGTTTCTTCTAGCCAATATACCATCTCCATATCTTCAACCAGTATGCTCTCTAGTTCATGCTTTTGACTCATCAAACTAATAAGAGCGGCTGATGCTGACATAGTAGCTTTCTTTGTTCTCCCAAACTCGACTGGATTTAACCAGGACCTCTCAACTTCAATAATCTGACCGTCTTCTATTGTACAGATTATATAACTTTTTTCAATTCTTATTCCATTATAAACGTTTTTAAAATGAACAAATGTCCTTTGCCCCTCTTGCTCAACCCTATCTAATTCGACATTAGAGCTCCATAAGCCGCAACGCTTTAGAAAATTTTCCGCTAATTTAATGCTTCCTTCCCTTGAGCGTTTACTTTCATCCAGTGGAATTTGTTCCCAAATATACTGTTGGAGTTCATACGGATCAATACGATCGTGCTCTACTATGAGAACGGGCATCTTATCGTGCTTAATAGGAAGAGAATCCTTCACATATATATTCTTTGATTCTAGTAAAGCGATCGTCTCCAACTGCAAATCCTCATCGGATTGCTCATTATTATCCTGTAATACACTATAGGTAACTAGCAGAAATATATTTGTAATTAATATTGCAATGATTAAAATTGTCTTTGCCTTGGTCCAATCCATAATAATAACCTCACGTTGTCAAAACATTGGTATAGCCTAGAGGCAGGGCATTATATAAATCAAAGTATAGCAGGATATCATCTACTTTTACTATCCAAGCCGGTATCAATTTCATCTCTTCAACTGATTCATTTTGTGGTTTAAAATAGCCTTCTTCAATGGATTTAATCATGTTTGATACCCTTTCAAACATTTCTTCGTCACCATTTATTTCAAATGAATAGCCTTCTTCCAATAAAACTCTATAGATATATTTATAGTTCCTGGCTATCATATTAACAGCAGAGAAAGCCTCCCTCTCAGCTGTTATCTCAATAGGATCCACTTCTATCAAGTTTCTTGTATAGTTAATTACTTTATCACCTAAAACATCTATAACTATAGCTTCGTTGCTCTCGTAATAGATGTTCTTTTGATCTAATTCCATTCCAAAAATAAAGCGATATCCTTTGTTGTTGTCACCTTCTATTCTGCTTACACTTTTAACGTAAGGAGTTAAATCTGATCCGCTATAACTATCCCATCCACCGTGGGTTCCCACATATTCCAAAGCTATTTCAAGGGCTTTTAGATAACCAACTTCACTTCCTGCTGAACCCTCTTTCTCTTTATATTCTATCCCGTTATTAGGGGTTATCGTAAGTGTTTTATCGCTATAACCATACATGTAGATAATATTGCCCTTGCTCTCTTCAATTCTTCGAACAAAATCTAAGCTTTCTCCAAAGAATGATTGGGCAAATTCTCTAATATAGTCTGATTCCCTTGTATCTATCTCAATGCTGTATGTTATGTCAGTTAGATTGCTTATAAGATTTAAGGGTAGAACAGTCTGATTATCTGTTCCCACAAGTGTTCCGATAGTGTAATGAGTGGTATAGTTCCCAGCCTCTAATTTAGCTAACAAGTCTTCGAGGGTTCTGGTATAATCATCGTTTTCCGCTATTAATCTAAAATAACCATCATTATTTTTATCGTAAATAAATAGACTTTCAGGGCTGCCAGATGAATAAGCTATGCTAAATACAGTAGCTATCATATCAGAACCCTGTATTTTAGGTAGATTATAAAGTTCAGAAAATGCATTGAACGGAATGCCATATGAAAATATATATTTTATGGATCTAAATTCCATTATTTGTTCATACTGCTCTTTAGTAATCCTTTCGGCTACTATGCCCTCATCCCCGCCAAACTGATTTAAAACCAACCTAAATTCATTCCATGCATTAAGCTCCTCATGATGTATGGATGTGTATTCTCCACCACCAAGGTTTGCAATGGTATCAAAGGGTTTTGTGACTTCTTCAAGAGAAGGTATGTTAATAACTTCGTTATCTTCTGGGATTATCTTAGATAGTTTAAACGAATCTACCATCGGATTTTGCCACAAAAAATATAATAGTAGCATTGTTGTAAAAAACAATACTACTAAGATAACATCTTTTATACGTTCAATATGCCTCGGCTTAAACATGATGTCTCGCCGCCTCTAGTTCCTAAATATACTTTTGAGCAAATTTTGAACCCACTGTAACGCACCCTGATTTTGTGTCTGGAATATAGCTTTTCCTGATGTGGTATCAAGGGACTTTGGCATCATTACAGTTCTGGCATTAGTATAAGAAACAACCTCTCCATCTGAATTCAAGGTTTCCACTTTAATCCTATAGAGACCCGGGTTAAGGTTTTCTAATTTTTTACTATAGAAATGCAAGTTACCCGTAACATCTACTGTTTCAGGTGTCATCAATGAAATACTCTTGATAGTTATATTGCTAAGATCCTTATCACTGGCTATTGCTGGATCTATTGAAACATAAGTATCTCCTATCTTCTGCTTCTCTTCATAGGCATAAACCTTTATCGTTATTGGAGCCGTAACTCTAACGGAAATGAGAAGATTGTTTCCACTGACTGTCTGAGTAGGGCTTATTATCGATACTTCAGGATCAGAAGCACTAGCAAAAATAGTAGCAGATGCTAAGACCATCAGTACGATTAATGCTGTTAATATACATCTTTTCACCCTAATCTCCTCCTTTCCTTACTAGTCTATCAAAAAATAATTTACACTTTCTGTTAGCTAAAGTATACCTTACTAATATTACAAAAGTGTTACGCTGTATTTAAGATAGCTTTACATTTAGTTTCACCTGTTGCATAATATCTTTACACTCTTAAGGGGGTTATTATGAAAGTTTTATCAATTTACACTGATGGGGCATGCGCAGGTAATCAAAAAACTGATAATATTGGTGGTTGGGGAGCAATACTTGAATACGGCAAACATACAAAGGAAATTTATGGTGGAATTAGAAATACCACAAATAACAGAATGGAAATGACCGCACTTCTCAATGCCCTAAAGGCTATAAAAAAGGAATCCCAAACAATTGCTGTCTATTCAGACAGCTCATATTTAGTAAATTGTTTTAGACAAAAATGGTACGAAAAGTGGTATAGAAACAATTGGAAAAATTCCAGGAAAGAGGATGTAGAAAATCGTGACCTCTGGGAACAGCTGATCTCTTTTGTTGATCTCCATACCATTTCCTTTTACAAGGTTAAGGGCCATGTTAATTTACAGAGCAAAAATACAGACATTAATGCTCTTTATAAAAAATTCCTTGAGTGGAACGGTGAAAATTTCTCAATGGAAGACTTCCTCCACATCACTGAAAGAAACAACCGGGCTGATGCTTTAGCAAATCTTGGCATTGATGAAATTAGAAAAGCTGATTTATAGTATTTCAAGCATTACCACAGCCATATCGTCTGTAGGTGTTCCTCCTGCAAATTTTTTAGCTTTATTGATCAGTTTATTAACTATTGTTTCATTATCATTGCCACATTCTAATAAAACCTTTTTTATACCTTCTATTCCAAAGGATTTATCATCTTTATTGTTAAATGCTTCAGACACCCCATCTGTATATAGCAAAATTTTATCGCCTTTTTCCATCTGTACAATCCTTACTTGGTGATTGGGCCTTTTAAGCAAACTGCATATAGGCATCCCTTTTATAACTATCTCCGTTGCTTTTTTCCTATTTGCATCTAGGACTATTGGAGGACAGTTATGTCCTGCATTTATTAAAGAAAGTCCCCTTGTTTTTATATTATAAATTCCACAGAGTACTGATATATAGTTTTCATTATCAAGGTTTAAATTGTGATATCCTTTTATCATTTCTTCTATGAATGCAATAGGCTCCGCAGCATTTGGCTTCAATCCGCGTATTACCTGTCTTAAAAACATTGTCAATAGAGATGATCTGACACCATGACCTGAAACATCTGCTATGTAGATAATACAGTTATCTCTATCTATCCTGACAATGTCAAAAATGTCTCCACCTAAATCTTCGCTTGGTAGGTATGCAGAATTGAGTTTCAATGAATTCCAGTAGATGCCATCATCTGGTAATGCCTTTACCTGCATTTGCTTAGCAAACTCTATATCACCCTTTAGCTTCTCATAGTGCTCCATAAATTCTCTTTCAAGCTTCTTCTGTTCCGTTATATCCTGGAAAAATTCTATAGAATATAAGCCACTTCGTGTTAACTTTGCAGGCGACGCTATAACTCTATAGTGCTTTCCTTTATATTCAATTTCTCTAGTCTGATCTGAGTTGGTTTCTATGCTCTTGCACCCTATGCATTCTTCACATTTCTCACCATGATGAAATAGAGTGTAGCATTTTTTACCTGTTTTATCTCCAAACTGATCACGCATTTTTTTATTCATGTATATCATATTGTTGTCTTCATCTATTATCCGTATCATTGATTTCAGATTATCTAGTACTTGATACATTAAACCTTTGTTGGCTGATATTGGCATAACTAACACTCCTTGCATTTCCATATATATGTTTCATGTATAACAGCTTATTTTTTCAAATTTAATAGCAGATCTATTAGACGATCTAATTCTTCTTTGCTGTAATATTCAATTTCAATTTTTCCTTTTTTAGCACCAAGAACAATATTTACCTTTGTACCAAAAATATCCTTTAATTCATCTTCAATGATAGAAATATTACGATCTATTTTTCTAGATCTTGTCTTCTTTCTAGAGACTTTATTTTTTGCGTCCTTTATATGTTTTTCTATTTCTCTTACAGACCAACCTGAGTCAACACATTTTTTTGCTAATTCTGTTTGCTTGTCACTGTCGCTTACTCCAGCAATTGCTCTGGCATGGCCACTAGTGAGCCTTCCGTCAATAACCATCTCTTGAACACTATCGGGCAATCTTAAAAGTCTTAAGGAATTGGTAATATATGGCCTGCTCTTTCCTACGCTCTTAGAAACCTCTTCCTGTGTGAGCCCAAAGTTTGTTAACATGGTACTTATGCCTTTAGCTTCTTCTATAGGGTTTAAATCCTCACGCTGCATGTTTTCAATAAGTGCTAAGAGCATAATTTCTTCTTCTGTCAAATCCTTAATAATGCATGGAACTTCCTTTAACCCTGCTTTAATCGCAGCCCTCCATCTACGTTCCCCGGCTACAATAACATATCCATTGTCTAAACTTTGTACTATTATTGGCTGTAGTATGCCATGTTCTTCTATAGATGAAGCAAGTTCCTGAAGTCTATCCTCATTGAAATATGTCCTTGGTTGGCTTTTGCTTGGCTTAATCTTATGGATATCTATTTGATGAATTCTTCCTTGCTCAGAAGATTCATTAAGATCGTCGACACTTATTTCAACATCACTGAAAAGGGCTTCTAAACCCTTACCAAGGCCTCTATTTTTAATCGCAGACATTATAACTTACCTTCCAATTCTAAGAATTCTTCGGCAAACTCCATATATGCCATTGCACCTTTAGATTTAGGATCATATTCGGTTATAGGAAGTCCAAAGCTGGGAGCTTCTGCAAGCCTTACATTCCTAGGAATTACAGTTGTATAAACACTGTCTTTAAAATACTTTTTTA
>JAAYSU010000175.1 GCA_012523915.1 Clostridiales bacterium | reverse complement strand
TTTGAATAAGAAAAGGCTCATATACATCTTCAATTGTTACACGTTCTTCTCCTATAGCGGCAGCAATAGTATCGATACCAACCGGCCCACCATTGAACCTTTCAATTATTACTGATAGTATTTCACGGTCTAGTTCCTCTAATCCTTCTTTATCGATTCCTAATGCCTTCAAAGTTTTTTCAGTAATTTGAATATCTATTATGCCGTCACCCTTAACTTGACTAAAATCTCTAACGCGCTTTAGTAATCGATTAGCTACCCTTGGTGTTCCTCTAGAACGCTTAGCTAATTCCTTTAAAGAATCCTTGTCTATCTTAACATTAAGAATTTCTGCAGAGCGTTTAATAATCTGCATTAACTCTTCAACTGTATACATATCGAATTTGCTAATTACTCCAAATCGGTCTCTTAAGGGTGCGGATAAACTTCCTGCGCGAGTTGTGGCCCCTATTAAAGTGAATTTTGCCAAGTCTAGTCTAATAGACCTGGCAGAAGGTCCTTTTCCAATGATTATATCTAATGCATAGTCTTCCATTGCTGAATACAAGACCTCCTCCACCGTACGATTAAGCCTATGTATTTCATCAATGAAAAGTACATCATTATCATTTAAATTCGTAAGTATAGCAGCTAAATCAGCGGCTCGTTCAACGGCAGGTCCAGATGTTATCCTTAGATCCACTCCTAATTCATTAGCAATAATACCTGCTAGGGTTGTCTTTCCCAACCCTGGCGGTCCATAAAACAGGACATGGTCTAAAGGTTCATTTCGCATCCTAGCAGCTTTAATATATACTTTTAAATTGTCTGTTACTTTTTTTTGACCTATATAATCTTTAAAATGCTTTGGACGAAGTGTTAATTCAAGCTCATCTTCGCCTTGCTTTTGATTTCCTGCTGTAATCCTTTCATCTAGATCCATACATCTGCTCCTTTACTTAGTTGATGTACCACGTAAAGCCTGTTTTATATATTCCTCTGTTGTTAAATCTTCACCTTTAACTTCTGCTAAAGCGCTTAGGGCTTCATTTTTTGTGAATCCTAGTCCTATCAAAGCATTGACGGCCTCGGTTTTATTACTATCAGTTCTTACTGTTTCTACAATATCACTTAACCCTCTATCATCCAGTTTATCTTTTAACTCTAAAACAATGCGTTGAGCTGTCTTCTTCCCTATTCCATATGCTCTGCATAATGATGTAATATCATTTGTTATAATCGACTTAATAAGCTCATTTAGAGGCATGGCAGAAAGCAAAGACAATGCGGCTTTGGCACCAACACCATTAACTGTTCTTAACTTTTGAAAAAGATCCAAGCTTTCCATATCGTGAAAACCGTAAAGACTTATATCATCTTCACGCATTACCATTTCTATTTTGACGACAACCTCTTCTCCCTTTTTTTGATACAAAGGGGAGTTGTCAGGAATATAAACTTTGTACCCTACTCCTCCAGTTTCTAATACTATGCCTCCTTCAAAATCCATTGTAATTTCTCCACGCAAATAGTATATCATCAAAGTCTCTCCTATAATCTCTGTGAATAGCTTAGCCGATTTTTAATGCCGGCCGAGTGAGCATGGCAAATCGCTGCACCTAAGGCATCGGCGGTATCATCTGGTTTTGGGATTTCATCTAAATTTAATATAACTTTTACCATATTTTGTACTTGGTTCTTATCAGCTCTCCCATAACCTACCAAGCCCTGCTTGATCTGTAAAGGTGTATATTCATAAACCCTCAATCCCGAGTTTGCACAAGCTAAGATGGCAACTCCCCTGGCTTGTCCGACTAACAAGGCTGTCTTTGAATTTTTATTAAAAAAAATATCTTCTAT
>JAAYSU010000174.1 GCA_012523915.1 Clostridiales bacterium | reverse complement strand
CTGGAGAAGAGAGAAAGACGGCCTACCTATCTGACATAACATATGGTACCAATAATGAATTCGGTTTTGATTACCTTAGAGATAATATGGTGATCTATAAAGAGAATATGATGCAGAGGGAACTCAACTATGCAATAATTGACGAAGTTGACAGCATATTGATAGACGAAGCTAGGACTCCTTTGATCATTTCCGGCCAGGGTGAAAAGTCAACAGAACTTTACCAGGTAGCAAATAGGTTTGTTGCTGGCTTTACAAATGGCTTCGATTTCACTTTAGATGAAAAAGAGAAAACAGTTTCCCTTACTGAAGAAGGTGTAACTAAATGTGAGAAATTCTTCAAGATAGAAAACTTCTCTGATCCTGAGAACATGGAGGTCAACCATCACGTTATACAGGCCTTGAAGGCTCATAATCTGATGAAGCGAAATGTAGACTATATTGTCAAGGACGGAGAGGTAGTTATAGTAGATGAGTTTACCGGTAGATTAATGTTCGGAAGACGTTATAGTGACGGGCTTCATCAGGCCATTGAGGCTAAAGAAGGTTTAACAGTTCGTCAGGAGTCGAAGACTCTAGCAACTATAACTCTTCAGAACTATTTCAGAATGTATAGGAAGCTAGCCGGTATGACAGGTACGGCTAAGACAGAGGAAGATGAGTTCCGTGAAATCTACAATATGGATGTTGTAGAAATACCAACCAATAAACCTATAAGAAGGGTTGATTTAGAGGACTCAATATACAGTACGGAGCGGGGCAAATTTACTGCCATAGTGGATCGCATTCAAGAATGCTATGAAAGGGGACAGCCCGTACTCGTAGGTACCATTTCAATAGAAAAATCTGAACTCATAAGCGCTCTTTTAAAGAGAAGAGGAGTTAAACATAATGTATTAAATGCAAAACATCATGAAAGGGAAGCCGAGATCGTTGCAGAAGCAGGAAGGTATAAGGCAGTAACTATCGCAACCAATATGGCAGGCCGTGGAACAGACATCATTTTGGGAGGAAGAGACTGCACCCCTGAAGAAAGGCAGAGGGTTGTTGATCTGGGAGGACTTTATATCATCGGCACAGAGCGCCACGAGTCAAGGAGAATAGATAACCAGCTCAGGGGTCGTTCTGGACGTCAGGGTGATCCGGGAACAACCCAATTTTTCATCTCCTTGGAGGATGAGCTAATGCGTCGTTTCGGTGGTGATAGAATTCAAGGCCTTGTAGGAAAACTTGGCATGGAAGAGAACGTTCCACTAGAGGCTGGCATGCTCACAAAATCAATTGAGAATGCTCAGAAAAGAGTTGAAGGAAGGAACTTCTCAATTCGTAAATATGTATTGCAATATGATGACGTTATGAACAGGCAGAGGGAGATAATCTACACCGAGCGAGGCAGAGTGCTTCAGGGTGAGGATCTAAGGGATCACGTAATGTCTATGGCAGAAGAAATTGTCT
Source organism: Clostridiales bacterium (assembly GCA_012523915.1). Classification (GTDB taxonomy): domain Bacteria; phylum Bacillota; class Clostridia; order Peptostreptococcales; family Anaerovoracaceae; genus JAAYHT01. The sequence continues at coordinate 6,307 of JAAYSU010000174.1, read as the reverse complement.
CTGCGCAGATAGACTTCTATACCAGTGCATCTAAATATGCAGAAGAATGGGATATAGAAGGGCTGGAGAATTCACTTAGGAGAATTATTAGTGGGTTTAAGGCTTACTCATATACCGAAGATGATATACATGGCTTGGATAAGGATAAGCTTCATCAGGATACTATGGAGTTAGTAGATAAAGCTTATCAAGAAAAAGAGGAAGAGATCGGCCTCGAGCGGATGCGCGAGCTTGAACGGATGATCCTTCTAAGAGTAGTTGATAATAAGTGGATGGATCATATAGATGCGATGGATCAGCTAAAACATGGTATCGGGCTTAGAGCTTTAGGTCAGGAGGATCCTGCTGCAGCCTATGCTAATGAAGGCTTTGAGATGTTTGATCTTATGATAAATGCCATTAAGGAAGATACAGTTAAATTCTGCTTCAATGTAACAGTTCAGACCAGGACAGAAAGAAGACAGGTTGCTGTTCTGGGTAAAGGCATAAAAGAGGACTATAGGGATGATGCAGGAGATATAGATGATAGCGAACCTCAAATCCCCAAAGAAACTAAAGTGCCCGATAGACCGAAGAGGCAGGAAACCGTGAGAAAAGAACCAACTGTAGGAAGAAATGAACCATGCCCATGTGGTAGCGGTAAGAAGTATAAAAAATGCTGTGGAGCAACAAAGGAAGTGAACTAATGGTAGGATTTGAACAAATTAAGTATGAGCTTAGTAATAAGGGGCAAGTTTTAAAAGAGCTGGGTGAGTCCCTTTGACCTCGAAGAACTGTATGAAAAGCTTAGAGCTTTTGATGGAGAGATTGAGAAAGAGGGCTTTTGGGATGACCATGAGTATGCCCAAAAAGTATTAAAGGATAAAAAGGTTTTAGAGAATAAGATAGATGAATTCAAATCTTTAGAGAGTAGTCTAGAAGAATTAGAGTTGATGATAGAGCTTGCTGAGGAAGAAGAAGAGATAGAATTATTACCTGAAATTGAAGCGTCCTACAAAGCATTTAATGATAAGCTGGAGAGCGTTCGTATTAAGACCATGCTTGACGGTGAGTATGACTTAAATAATGCTATACTTTCAATTCATTCAGGGAGCGGGGGGTTAGATGCCCAGGACTGGGCTGAAATGCTCCTTAGGATGTATACAAGATGGGCAGAGGATAAGAACTATAAAATTGCTGTCTGGGACCTTCAGAATGATACAGAGGGAGGCATCAAGAATGCCACAATCTTCGTAGAGGGTGAGTATGCTTACGGATACCTTAAAAATGAAAAGGGTGTCCATAGGATAGTTAGGATTTCACCCTTTGATTCTTCTGGCAGAAGGCATACATCCTTTGCATCGGTTGATGTAATACCTGAGATAGACGATGATATAGAAATAGAGATTAATCCTGATGACCTTAAGATTGATACATTCCGCGCAAGTGGAGCTGGAGGGCAGCATGTCAATAAGACGGACTCTGCTGTCAGGATCACCCATATACCTACAAATATTGTAGTGTCCTGCCAGAATGAAAGGTCACAACATCAGAATAGAGAAGTTGCCATGAGGATCTTAAAAGCTAGGCTCTTGGAAATAGCGAAGGAAGAACAGAAGAGCAAGATTGAAGAGCTGAAGGGTGACTACAGCCAGATTAGTTGGGGCAACCAAATCAGGTCTTATGTATTCCATCCCTACTCCATGGTAAAGGATCATCGCACCAATGCGGAAGTTGGAAATGTGAATGCTGTTATGGACGGCGATTTAGACTATCTGATAAATGAAAAATTAAAACAAAAATAGGATGGGCCAATATGATTGTAAATAGAATTGCAAAAGAATTCGGAATAAAGCTCTCTCAAGTAGAGGCTACAATAAAACTTATAGATGAGGGCAACACAATTCCCTTCATAGCTAGGTACAGGAAAGAAGCCACAGGAGGTCTTACGGATGAGACCTTGCGCGATCTTGATGAAAGGCTTAAATACCTTAGAAACCTTGAAGAAAGAAAGGAAGAGGTAATTCGCCTAATAGACGAACAGGGTAAGCTCACAGAAGAGCTAAAAGATAGTATCCTTGAAGCAGAAGTATTGCAGCGTGTAGAAGATTTGTATAAACCCTTTAGAAAGAAAAAGGCAACCAGGGCTTCAAAGGCAAGGGAAAAGGGGCTGGAACCTTTAGCTTTGATAATAAAAGCTATGGAGCATAATACAGGAAGTCCCCAAGAGTTTGCACAAGCTTATTTGTCTGAGGAAGTAGAAACAGTAGAAGAGGCCCTTTCGGGTGCAGCTGATATCATAGCAGAGATCATAGCAGATGATCCGGATTTAAATCAGGGACTTAGGAATTTCACTTATGAACATGGCAAGATAATAACGGAGGCAGTAAGCCCAGATGAAATTACAGTTTATGATATGTATAAGGAATATGAGGAAGCTGTAAAAAAGATTCCTGATCACAGGATATTGGCCATAAACCGAGGGGAAAAAGAAAAGAAGCTCAAGGTTAAAGTAAATGTAGATATAGAGAAAATTATTGAAATAATCGAAGACGCATTTATTGTAAACAGACATAGCATATTTTTGGATATAATGAAGGCTACTGTTGAGGATGCCTATAAACGTCTCATGGCTCCTTCTATTGAAAGGGAGATAAGGAATATACTTACTGAGCGGGCAGAGAACAACGCTGTTAAAATATTTGCTAAAAATACTGAAAAACTCTTGATGACGCCTCCCGTTAAAAATATGAGGGTTCTTGCCATAGACCCGGGATTCAGGACTGGTTGTAAGGTAACAGCCTTGGATGAGACTGGAAAGCTTTTAGAATTTAACACCATATATCCTAATGAACCAAGAAATGATTTTGTTGGATCAAAAAAAGTATTAACATCCATGATAACTAAGCATAATCTGAATGTAATAGCTATAGGTAATGGAACAGCATCAAGGGAAACTCAGCTTTTCGTTGCAGAACTTATTAAAGAGTCAGGCCTAGACGGCTTACATTATACTATAGTCAATGAAGCGGGTGCTTCCATCTATTCTGCTTCCAAGCTTGCAGCAGAGGAGTACCCCGATTTGGATGTTACTACCAGGGGAACCATGTCAATAGGAAGGCGTTTTCAGGACCCACTATCTGAACTGGTGAAAATACATCCAAGACATATAGGCGTGGGTCAATATCAGCATGATATAAATCAGAAGGTATTGGAAAGCGCTCTGACCAACATAGTAGAAGACTGTGTAAATAGAGTCGGTGTAGATTTAAACACTGCTTCTCCTTCACTACTATCCTATATTTCTGGAATCAATAGCGCAATTGCAAAGAACATAGTTGCCTATCGCGAAACAAAGGGTAAGTTTAAGAACAGAAAAGAATTAATGAAGATTCCTAAACTAGGAGAAAAGACATTCAAGCAGTGTGCAGGCTTCATGCGAATTTCGGAAGGTGATAATCCTTTAGATGCTACGGCAGTTCACCCCGAATCCTATGAAGTAACCGAGATCATGCTTGAAAAGCTGGGGATTGAAAAAACGGAGATAGTTAATGGCGGTGCCAAGAACATCGATAAATTGATAATTGAGACTTTCGGAAGCTTTGATAAAATGGCTGAAGCCTTAGGTGTTGGCACTATGACATTGAATGACATTGTAAATGAGATAAAGAAACCTGCAAGAGACCCGAGAGAAGATATGCCTAAAGTTGTATTTAGAAACGATGTACTCTCTATTGAAGATCTTAAGCCGGATATGGAGTTGACAGGTACAGTACGCAATGTTGTCGACTTTGGAGCATTTGTCGATATAGGTATAAAAAATGATGGCTTAGTCCATGTATCTGAGCTAAGTCATAAATATGTAAAGCATCCGATGGATGTTGTCAGCATAGGTGATACTGTAAAGGTAAAGGTAATTTCTGTGGATTATGATAGAGAGAAGGTATCATTAACAATGAAAATATAAGGAGTTAGAATGACTAAAATCAATACTGTAATTTTCGATTTCGATGGAACAATAATGAATACAAATGATGTGGTTATAAAATCATGGCAGCATACCTTCCGCACTATAGAAGGAAAGGAAAGGCCAGTAGAGAGTATTATCAAAACCTTTGGTGAACCACTTTACATAACCATGGAAAAGATGTTTCCTCATATCCCTGTAGAAGAGGCTGTGGAAATCTACAGGAGCTATTTAAGGGAAAACTTCAATGAAATGATCGAACCCTTTCCTGGAATGGTTGAATTAGTAGAAGAAGTTAAAAAGATGAATTTAAAAACAGGTTTGGTAACCTCAAGAGTAGGGGACACCACAAGACAAGGCTTAGAAAAATACGGACTATCACCCTATATAGATTGCCTGGTTACCTGTGATGATACCGATAAACATAAACCTGATCCGGAGCCTCTGAATATTGCTTTAAATAAGCTTTCTGCAAAGAATTCAGAAGCCATTATGCTAGGGGATACAATGTTTGATATACTTTGCGCAAAAAACGCAGGTGTGAAATCAGTTCTTGTTGGTTGGCAGCTAGCTGTATCCAAGGATGAAATAGAAGGCCCAAACGGTCCCGATTTTATAATCCAAAAACCTGAAGATTTATTCGATATTATCTAATGCCAAGGAGTAATAGATGCTCAAACTGTATTACGGAAGAGAAAATCTTGATAAAGACAAATTCATGTTCGAAGAGATAAGAAAGAGTTTAGCCAATATAGGTAGGCCCGGCTGTGCTAAGCGTATTTTTCTATTGGTACCTGATCAATATACGCTTCAGGCTGAACGCAATGCATTCAGCTATCTTAATACGGCAGGATTTATCGACCTTGAAATATTATCTATTAACAGGCTGGCAGCTAAGGTTTTAAATGAAACTGGGGGAAGCGCCCGGGTACATATCGATAAGCATGGACGTCATATGCTTCTTTCTAAAATCGTTAATGAAGAGGATAATAATTTAGAAGTATTTAAAGGAATGGGACAATCTCATTCCTTTATAGATATGACAAACAATTTAATCTCTGAACTCAAGCAGTACAATACTGATTTATCTGCTCTTGAAAGCATCATAGAAACACTGGAAGAAGATAATTTACTTAAAAGAAAATTCAAGGATATATACAGGATATATGAGAAGTATGATGAGGAGATCAGTGGAAAATATATTGACACTGAAGATTTTGTAAGCTTGTTTGCATCAAATATTGCTAAATCGAGTTTAGTTGAGGATACTGAGTTTTGGATCTCGGGTTTTGATTCCTTTACCCCTAAAACAATTGAAATTATTAAAGAACTTACTAAAAACAGCAAGGGAGTAAACATAGTGTTGACCTCCGATGAGGATTCTAAGGATGCTGAGATCTTTAGACTGACAAGGGATATGATGGAAAGGCTTAAGTCAGCGGAGTATAGAACTACAAAACAAAAATTAGTTGAACCTCTGGTGTCCAGGTCCTCTTCTTTGGTACATCTCGAAAGAGAACTATTTTCCTATCCCTATGAGGTTTTTGAGGGGGATGTTGGAGATATAATATTCTGCCGTGCTGCAAACTTTTATTCTGAAGCTGAGACTGCAGCCTCTTTTATCTGCAAGCTAGTCAGGGAAAAGGGATTAAGATACAGAGATATGGCAGTTATATGCAATGATATGGAAACTAGGGCACCCATCATAAAGCGGGTGTTTGAAGAATACGGTATTAGTTTCTTCTTAGATCAAAAGCGCAGGGTCCTGCATAATCCCGCAATAGTATTTATAATATCCCTACTTGACTGTATAACTGAAGGCTGGCTTTATGAAGATGTATTTCGCCTCATGAAAACAGGCTTCGGCCCTATTGAAGAAGATGATTATGAGGATTTAGAAAACTATGCTGTGAAGTATAAGATCTATGGAAGTAGATGGGGTAAGGATTTCAAATATGGTAAGAAGGAATACGATGAAGAAGAACTTAACCGGCTTAATCAGTTGAGGAAGGGCTTTTACGATTTCATATCATCATTTAACGACAAGTTCAAAAATGCAAAGACCGTAAAGCAAAAAACCAAGGTTCTTTATGATTTTCTTCATGATAATGTCGAATTGCCCGGGAAAATTGACAAATTAGTAGAAGGACTTGATCTGGAATACCAATATGACATTGCTTTAGAAATGCAGCAGATATGGGAAAGCATACTGGGGCTCTTCGAACAATTGATAGAGCTGATAGGTGATCACAAAATCTCTGTAAAAGACTATGCAGGAATGTTAAAGGCCGGGTTTGAATCTATTGAGCTTGGTTTAATACCTACTACCTTGGATCAGGTTGTGGTAGGTACTATGCAGCG
>JAAYSU010000173.1 GCA_012523915.1 Clostridiales bacterium | reverse complement strand
TACAAACTATTATGGCTTCAATCTTTAATTCCTGTCAAAGCGCAGCTAAGGAATTTGGTATTGAAGGAAACTACGTAGCGGGTGCTAACATAGCAGGATTCTTAAAAGTGGCAAAAGCTATGCAGGCTCAAGGTGTAGTGTAAATTTCTAAGCAAGTAATTGAATTTTAAAAGGTGCAGTTTCCTGCACCTTTATTATTTATTCTTGTTTAGCTAATTTAAGGTAGGTCTCGTATCTTTCTTTAGCATTTTCTTCCGCATTCTGATATAGTTCCTCTGCAATATCAGGGAATTCATTACTTAATGACGAGTACCTAACCTGACCCATCAAGAATTCTCTGAAACTCTTGGTTGGCTCTTTTGAATCAAGGATGAATGGATTCTTTCCTTCCTCTTTCAGCATCGGGTTGTAGCGATATAGATGCCAATATCCAGCTTCAACTGCATCCTTGGTATTTTCTTGAGTCTTGCCCATACCCTTCTTTATACCGTGAGTTATACATGGTGAATAGCAGATTATCAGTGAAGGCCCTTTATATCTTTCTGCTTCAGTTATAGCCTTCATCAACTGATTCTTGTCTGCACCCATTCCGACCTGGGCTACATATACATAGCCATATGTCATAGCTAACATACCTAAATCCTTTTTCTTAGTTCTCTTTCCGGATGCGGCAAACTTAGCTATAGCAGCCTGGGGTGTAGACTTAGAAGACTGTCCTCCTGTATTTGAGTAAACCTCGGTATCAAAGACTAATACGTTAATATCTTCCCCTGAGGCCAATACGTGATCTAGACCACCATAGCCGATATCATAAGCCCATCCGTCTCCTCCGAGAGCCCAAATAGATTTTTTAACTAGGAAGTCTTTTCTGTCTAATATTTCATCTACTAAAGCTTTGGCTTCATCATCTAATCCACCGCTGTTTTCTATAGCCTCTAGTACCCTTTCACTTGCTTCTCTTGATGAATCTCCGTCATCAAACTTGTCTATCCAATTTAGGAAGGCTTCTTTCATTTCCTGATTGATATCCCTTTCGAGCAAGGCTTCCATATTTCTCTTTATCTTATCTCTCATTTGCCTTACACCGATAGCCATACCTAATCCGTATTCAGCATTATCTTCGAATAGAGAGTTGGCCCATGATGGACCTCTACCATTTTCATCTTTGCAGTAAGGCATACATGGTGCTGATGCACCCCATATTGATGAACAACCTGTAGCGTTTGCAATCATCATCCTATCGCCATAAAGTTGGGTTACAAGCTTAATATAGGGTGTTTCGCCACAGCCTGCACATGCTCCGGAGAATTCAATATATGGTTTGGCCAATTGGCTTCCCTTAACTGTTTCTTTATTCAACAAGTCATCTTTAATTGATACTGTCTGACCGAATTCCCAGTTCTTTACTTCTCCCAATTGAGTTTCCAGTGGTTTCATAACCAGTGATTTTTCTTTTGACAGACATATATCTGCACAATTTCCACATCCCATACAATCTAGCGGAGAAACTTGAATTCTGTATTCAAGACCGTCAAATCCCTTACCTCTGAATTTTGTAGTAACAAATTCTTCAGGTGCTTTTGCTTTTTCTTCTTCATTTACTATTACTGGTCTGATGGCAGCATGCGGGCATACAAATGAGCATTGGTTACATTGTATACAAGTTTCTGCTTTCCACTCAGGTACATGTATTGCTACACCGCGTTTTTCATAAGCAGCAGTTCCTGAAGGGAAGGTCCCATCTTCTCTTCCAACAAAGGCACTTACTGGTAAGCTATCTCCTTCCTGTCTGTTCATAGGAACTAGGATATCTTTGATGAACTCAGGCAGTTCAACTTCTTCTTCAGCTTCATCTTTTGCATCTGCCCATTCCTTAGGTACATTAACCCGAAGTATCTCTTCTACACCCTTGTCTATAGCTGCATTGTTCATCCTTACAATATCTGCACCTTTTTTACCATATGTATCCTCAACTGCTTCCTTGAGATATTTTACAGCCTCCTCTACAGGTATAACTTGAGCTAGCTTAAAGAAAGCTGCTTGCATAATCATATTTATCCGATTACCAAGGCCAATTTCCTCAGCAATACTAGTAGCGTTAATAATATAGAAATCAATATTATTCTGAGCAAGATATCTCTTCATATGACCAGGCAAGTTCTCTGCAAGCTGTTTTTCATCCCAAGTACAGTTTAGAACAAAGGTACCGCCTTTCTTCAAACCTTTAAGTAGGTCATATTGATTCACAAACGCTTGGTTATGACAAGCAATAAAGTCTGCTTCATTAATAAGGTAGGTTGACTTTATCTTATCCTTTCCGAAACGGAGCTGAGATATTGTAACTCCACCTGATTTTTTTGAATCATAAGAGAAGTAGCCTTGTGCATATAAGTCAGTCTTATCTCCAATTATCTTAATAGCATTTTTATTAGCTCCTACTGTTCCGTCTGAGCCTAATCCCCAGAATTTGCAGCGAATTGTGCCTTCTGGCTCCGTATTAATATTCTCTACTGTCTCAAGAGAAGTATTTGTAACATCATCAACTATACCGATGGTAAACTGATCCTTCGGTATTTCTTTTTCAAGGTTATTAAACACCGCTACTATTTGTCCCGGAGTTGTATCCTTTGAACCTAAG
>JAAYSU010000172.1 GCA_012523915.1 Clostridiales bacterium | reverse complement strand
TAGAATTCCTAAATCAAGGTATATTAGATATTTTAGACATACTTGATATAGATAGGCTGGAGGAAATTGGCACAGATAAAATGCTTCTGCTCTTATACATATCAGAGCATTTTCGATACAATTTGGATAGCTCTGCCTGGGACAATACATTCTTTGTTAATGAAATAGAATACATATTATCAGGCCGGCTCAACGATAGAAGCAATCATAATGTAGTTAAATCCTCATTATTCGCCTTGAGGACTGGAATAAATTTAAAACATCTAAATTCGGATCCCCAAAAGAAAGAAGCTATTGCCACCGCTGCATCATTAATTACACCGGGGCCGAAAGCAGAGGCTACTAAAATTTTAATTGCAGGTATGTGGGCGAGTGCAGAAGCATTAAACGATATAAAAAGGCTAGAGAAAGGGGGTCGGGTGCCTTTAATAAAAACAAATGAAGATTGGAAATTAAGCCTTGAAAGTGTTTTAGAAGATAATCATGAAGACTTGGCGGGAAATAACGAAAATGATGAAGGACTTAGTTATAGGGATTATTTATTATTATTCTTATGCTTTAAAAATAAGGAAGTAATATTAATACGAGCTATGGACCTAATTCAATTAAATATACAAGGGAATTATAATGAAGATTTTAATTTGAGTAGATGTTACTTTGGATTTAGTTATAGGTATAGTATTTTAAAGAAATTTAATTTTTTGATGTCACCATCATTTAAGAATGGGATCTTTGAAGCGACGCATGTTTACTAAGAATAAAAAAGGTTTTCTAGCAGTTGAAACTGCCATTTTCTTACCCATATTTCTTATAGCTACTATTTCTTTAGTATGTGTAATTAGAATGACCGGGGTTGAGGAAAATGTAATGAGAGTTTTTTCAGCTGAAGCAATGAGGACCTCTAAAGAAGCCTATATTAATCAGTTAGAAATAGTCCCTGAAAGCTTAAGTTGGGAAACTGATGTAAAAGGAACCATCTTTCAAAACAAATTGCATGATAACTTAAAGATGGTTAAAGACCTAAAGCTAAGTAACTATCGCTATTTATACAGTACTAATGGAATAGATTACTTAATCAGTGGAAATCTGCATTATAGAATAGACATACCTTTACCTGCAGGCTTTTTTCGGAGTGTTTTATTTGAAGAGAGATTGGTCTTTCGAGGGTTTCTAGGAGCAAATGAAAACTATTTAGCCATGGGCTTCGAAAGGATGGAAGATGATGAAGATTCTGTAGTAGTTTACATATTCCCTAGAGCTGGAGAAAGATATCATAATAAAGAATGCAGGCTGATTGTAAGACATCCTATGGAGGTGTTCCTGTCCTCCGCGATAAGAAAGAGTTATAGGCCATGCAAATTGTGTGGTGCAAAGGCAGTCTCAGATGGAAGTAGAGTATATTGCTTTATTAATTCTGGCGAAGTTTATCACAGGGCGAATTGCCCATCTGTAGATAGATATGTTGAAGCAATTGAAAAATATCATGCTATAAAAAGAGGATATACTCCTTGTAGAATATGTAGAGGAGGTTGAGTATGGACAAGAGACAAAATATAGCTATAGCTAATAGGGAAGGAATTATACAAGAAATTGGAGGAAGGCGGAAATTCAGCTTATCTTTTACCCTTCAAGAGATCCCCTCATACATATTAAAGGTTTTAAAGGATGGTTCATGTAACGGAATCTTAAAAATTGACTTTGTGGAAAAGGGTGGAACGATTTGGCTTTTTTATGATTTCAGTGGCTATATACAGTTTAAAGATATTATATTCCAATGGATCAATCAAGATAAATGTTTGGCTAAAGAACTACTTTGTGGCCTTACAAAGGTGATAGATTGTTTACTAAATGTAGAAAACCATTTAATACCGCCTGAAGAATTTAGCTTGGATCTTGATACAATTTTCGTAAATCCAACTACATTTGAGCTTAAATTAGCTTATCTCCCGGGATCTTCGAAAGAATTAACTATTCAAGAAGGCGTAATTAAATTAATCTCTAAGACAAATTCATTAATTGATGATGAACAGTGGAGTGCTTATTCACAGATAATTAAAGAAAAAATACACCAAAATAATTATGGACTTCATGAGATTAGAAAGCTATTAAGTGAAAAATCAAGAGAGATATACTGTAAAGATTGGCCAGCTAAAACTTTGGAAAGAGAGGTTATTGAAGAAGATAATGATCTGTATATTAAGGAAGAGAAGGTTGGGTTGCTTAAGAAATTTTTCTCTTTTGAGATATAAGATAAACCGGGCATATGCCCGGCTTGCTTAAGATGCATCTGTTGGAATCTTAGTAAGATTGTCTGTCGTTTCTAAATTGTCTTCTTTCTTGCTTTTTCTTGTCCCTGCACTCCTTACATCTTTTTGGTTCGTTATCAAAACCCTTCTCTTTGTAGAATTCTTGTTCACCTACTGTGAATACGAATTCTGATCCGCAGTCTTGACATAGGATTGTTTTGTCTTGCATTTGATTTTCTTTCCTCCGAAATATTTTTATTTTTTAAGAATTTAAAATAGGGAATGGAAACGATACGCAAAAAGATGATCGGACCATTTATTTTAAATTTCTTACCACTATTATATTACAACTTTTTCAATATGTCTACTTTTATAATATTACATTATTTAAAAAATATATACTTTGTTTGATTTTTGTATATATTTCATTCATAATTATGACTTAGAGGTGAGCAATGTTAGGCTATGTTGTACCGGAAAAACCGGAATTAAAAGTAAAAGAGCTTGAACTATATACAGGTTACTATTGTGGTATTTGTAAATCTATAGAAAAAAGGTATGGACAGATCCCTAGGATGATATTGAATTACGATTTCGTATTCTTAGCTTTGGTTATCGCGTCGCTAAGCATTGATCTTGAAGAGATCAAGCTTCAAAGATGTCCCATTCATCCTTTAAAGGAACGTATTTTAGTCTACGAAAAAAACGGTATTGACTATGCTGCAGATATAATGATTTTGTTAACATACTTCAAATTGATGGACGATAAACAGGATGAAAGGAGTATAAAAGCAGCTGCAGGTGTTTTATTACTTAAAAATAGTATGAAAAAATTGATGATAATTCATCGTGATAAATGTATAATGATTGAAGATAAATTAAAAATTCTCTACACCCTAGAAAAAGAAAAATGTCCTTCTTTAGACAAAGCGGCTGAACCATTTGCTAAACTCATGGAAGAAGTGTTTTCTCCTGAACAGTTTAAAGAGCAGAAAGATATAGAAACAAAGCTCAGGCGCATAGGTTATCATATCGGGAAATGGATATATCTAATCGACGCCTTTGATGATGTAGAAGAAAACATAAGAAATGATTCATATAACCCACTGATATATCAGTTTAAATATGACTCATCTAAGGAAACAATCGAAGAATTTAAAGAAAGAATATCAGAGCGTGTGGAATTAAATCTACTATTATATCTTTCAGAACTAGCAAAAGCATGGGAAACTCTTGATATAAAAAAGAATAAGAATTTACTAGATAATATCATATATTTGGGCTTATTAAGAAAAACTGAGCAGATATTACAGAAAGGAAATACAGAAGATGAAAAATCCCTATGAAGTATTAGGTATTAAAGAAGGTGCCAGTATTGAAGAAATTAAAAGAGCATATAAAGAACAGGTTAAAAAATACCATCCAGATAGACATCAGGATAATCCTCTATATGAATTAGCAGAAGAAAAACTTCAAGAAATCAATGAAGCATATGAATACTTGATGAAAAATGCGAATAATAGTGGGAACTACGCTCAACACAAAGCTAGTTCAGCTTATAGCAACCCCGACTTCCAACAAGTAAGAAGGGATATTGACCGAGGAGATCTTCGTTCAGCAGAGGAAACACTAAATAGAATTAAATCCAGAGGGGCCGAATGGCACTTCCTATATGGAATGTTAAATCTACGCAAAGGTTGGTATGATGAAGCCGTAAACAATATTCAGATAGCAGTCAGTATGGAACCTGGCAATATTGAATATAGGAATGCTTTAAATAGCATATTAAGTGCTTCTGGCGGTTACCGCACCAATGCCTATGGTAGAGGATATAGAAGTTTAGATGATGAATTGTGCAGGATGTTACAATGTTATTGCTGTGCAGACTTATTATGTGACTGTATATAAAAAATCGAGGGGTTAGAGGTGGAAGGTAGAAATAACAGTTCAAAAACAGTAGCTCTAGGCGGTGTACTATTAGCCTTGAGTCTTGTCACAATATTTTTAGCTGGCATTGTACCGGGGGCTGAGTTGACTCTATATGCCTTAAGCTCTTTTTATGTCGCATTACTGATTCTGAAGACTTCTGTAATAAATGGTTTGATATTCTATGTCGCATCATTTTTATTAGCATTGGTTCTTGTCCCCAATAAATTAGCTGCATTACCATACGGCATGTTCTTTGGCTACTACGGTATAATCAAGTTTTATATTGAAAAACTTGATAAACAGCTTTTAGAAATAATTTTAAAGCTTGTTTGTTTCAATATAATTTGGGGAATTGGGATCTACTTCTTTAAAGGATTGATACTAGGAAATATAAACTTACCTGAGTTTTCAAATATAGTCTTAATAGTAGGCGCCCAATTAATGTTTCTGTTATATGATTACATATATACTCTTGTTATAGCTTATTATCAGAAACATTTGTCAAGGCTATAAGGGTTTCTTCCTGACATAATTAACCTACTTGTCTCATAAATATAGACAAAGACAAGATAGGAAAGAGGGGAAGAAATTGAGCAGGAGAAGAGGTGGATACAACAAGCCCTACAGAAGGGGATTAATAGTATTTGTAATTATAATATTGCTGGCAATAGGTTCGGGATACCTGATTACCAAATATATTATCGGTTCTTTTTACGGTGATGAATTAAGTGCGGATGGTCAAGGCTCAAATGATCAGGACTTTTCAGGTTCTTCTATAATAATAGGTCAGCAAGATATTACCGAAGAAAACCCAGAGGATGATAAAAATGAAAACCCTTCTGTTGCAACTAATGTTAATAACAATTTAGAGAATACACAACACACAATAACCTTGTACTGCATTCAATATGGAAGCTTTAGTGCTAAAGAAGGCGCCGAACAGGTAGTTCAAGAGTTAAGAGCATCAAACATAGATACTATGGTATTTATTACCGATGGTTCATATAAAGTGTTAGGGACTCCATACACTAGAGAAGAGGATGCAAGGGAAGCGCTAGCAAATATGAAAGCTATAGTAGGAGAAGATATTTTTATTACAACAGTGGAGGCCATGATGAGATGATACCTTTATCAACAAGAATGAGACCTGCTAATATAGATGAATTTGTTGGACAAGAACATTTCATGTATAAGGATTCTTTGTTTTACAATTCAATTAAGAATAAGACTTTTAATTCCGCGATTTTTTTCGGACCATCTGGGACAGGTAAGACAACATTAGCCAGGTTGATAGCAAGAGAAATGGATGCTAATTTTCACGAGATTAACGCATCTACTACAGGAACTAAAGAGTTAAAAGAGATTATTGAAAATGCTCGAGTTAAACTATTTGGTTTACAAAAGGAGAAGACATACCTATATATCGATGAGTTTCACCGCTGGAACAAACTTCAGCAGGATTCTTTGCTTAAAGCCTTGGAAGAAGGAATCATACGGTTTATAGGGAGCACTACTGAAAACCCTTACTTTGCAGTCAACAATGCCGTATTAAGTAGGGTAAGATCGATCTATGAATTCAAGCCCCTAAGTAGGGATAATATATATAAGATACTATTATCTGCTTTGCATAACAAGGAACATGGTTTAGGGAGATTCTCTTTATCCTGGGATGAAGATGCTCTTTATTCATTAGCAGATATGTCTTCAGGAGATGCTCGCATAGCGCTCGATACTTTGGGTTTTATAGCTGAAAATATCAAGGCTGGAGAAAAGATAAACCTGGATATAGTCGGAGAGGCTATGCAGAGACAAACCTTGTTTTATGATCGAAAAGAGGACAAGTATAACCTACTATCCGCTTTGCAAAAATCAATTCGGGGGAGCGATCCTGATGCATCTATCCATTACCTTGCGAGATTACTTGATGGTGGGGCAGATATTCAGACGATAGGTAGAAGGTTGATGGTAATAGCTAGTGAAGATGTTGGTATAGCATATCCTCAAGCAATATCCATCGTTACAAGTTGTGTACAAGCCTCACTGATGGTAGGAATGCCTGAAGCTAGAATAATATTATCACAGGCTGTCATATTGTTAGCATCGAGCCCAAAATCAAATTCATCTATTTATGCGATAGATAAGGCGATGGATGATATAATTAAAAAGAATATTGACGGTATACCGCTCCATTTAAAAGATGCCCATTACACTGGAGCAAAAGACAGAGGGCACGGAATCGGATATAAATATCCCCATGACTTCGGTGGCTACGTAAAACAACAGTATCTGCCCGATAATCTTTATAATTCAGGTACAAAATACTATTTACCCACCGAAAACGGAAAAGAAAGAGCCTTCAAACAATTCTTGGAAAGGATTAATAAAGAACATTATGAAGATTAAACTAGGTGAACATTCAGGATTTTGCTTTGGTGTCAAAGAAGCTATAAAAAAAGCAGAAGAAATTGTAAATAACAATAAGGAGAATAAAAAGATTTATACCAAAGGTCCTCTTATTCATAATAAGGCGGTAACCGATGAACTTGAGGGAAAAGGAGTATCTATATTAAATGATTTGAATGAAGCTGTAGAAGGATCTATTATTATTGTTCGTTCTCATGGTGAGCCAGAAAGCTTCTATAAAGAAGCATATGAAAAAAAATTAGAAGTTATCAATGCTACTTGTCCTTTTGTATCCAAGATTCATAGATTAGTTAAAGATGCCTCTTTAAAGGGACGCAATGTAGTTGTGGTGGGAGACAAAAATCATCCTGAGCTAAAAGGAATTGTAGGTTGGGCAGGGGATAATTGTTTAGTTATAGATAGCCTTGAAATGGCTAAACAAATAGATTTTGATAATATTACTCTGGTAGCTCAAACAACTCTAAGAAGTGAATTATGGGATTCTATCGCAGATTACTTAACTAAAAACAAGCAAGATGTAATTGCCATTAATACCATATGTGGCGCAACCAGAGATAGACAGGAAAGTTGTGCAAAGCTAGCAAAAGATTCAGATATTATGATAGTAATTGGCGACAGCAATAGCTCTAACTCAAGAAAACTTTTTGAAATAGCTAAATCTTACTGTGAAAAAACTTATTTTGTGGAAAATAAAAATGATTTACCATTGAAAGAAATCGAATTATGCGATAGAATAGGTGTTGCGGCAGGTGCATCGACTCCTGAACGCATCATTAAGGAGGTTATTGCTACCATGAGTGAAGTTATCACTGAAAAGAAAGAACAAGAGATGGATACTGTTGTAGAACAAGCTTCAGAAACAGAATCCAACAAAACAACTAGTGAAGTTGAGCAAAAAGTGGATTCTCCTCAGGAGGAGACACAGGCCGAGGTAACCGAAGAGGAAACTTCGAAAGACAATGAAAATGAAGAGGAGCCAAACATGATGAACGAATTTCTAGATGAAATTGACAAATCATTAAGGTTACCAAACCGTGGTGAAATCGTTGACGGTGAAATTGTACATGTTACAGACAAAGAAGTCGTTGTTAACCTAGGCTACAAGAAAGATGGGATCATTCCCAAAGAAGAGTTTACCTTAGAGGATGATCAAAAATTGACTAATGCTTTTGAGGTAGGTCAGTCAATACAAGCCAAGGTTATGTTGACAGATGATGGAGATGGAAACATCTTATTATCTAGAAAGAAACTCGAAGTCAGTGAACATTGGGATGAGATTAACGAAGCTCATGACAACAAAGAAATTGTAAATGCAAAGGTTGTCAGAGAAGTTAAAGGAGGCGTTATAGCTCTCTATAAGGAAGTCTCAGGTTTTATTCCAATGTCTCAGCTTTCAGATAGATATGTTGAAAAGGCTGATGAGTTTGTTGGTAAGACGCTTCCTGTAAAGGTAAGCAAAGTTGACCAGAAAAGAAACAAAGCTGTTTTCTCCCACAAAGCATACTTAGCAGAAGAAAAACAGAAAAAAGTAGAGCAGATTTGGAAGTCTATTGAAGTTGGCGATATTGTAGAAGGAACTGTAATGCGCTTTACTGATTACGGTGCCTTTGTAGATATAGGCGGTATAGATGGATTGCTTCATATTTCTGAAATTTCATGGGGTAAATTAAAACACCCAGAAGAAGCATTAACAATTGGAGAAAAAGTTAATGTTAAGATTCTTTCGATGAACGAAGAAAAAGGGAAGATATCATTAGGATTGAAGCAAACTATTCCAGAGCCTTGGTCTATCATTGATGAAAACTACCAAATTGGCCAAGTTATTGAGGGCAAGGTTGTTCAGATTAAGGAATACGGTGCTTTCGTTGAGCTTGAGCCTGGTCTTGACGGATTGGTACACATTTCCGAGATAGCCTATAAGCGTGTATCAAATATCGAAGACGAAATGCAAGTTGGAGAAACTGTAAATGCTAAGATTATCGATATCGATAAAGAGAGAAAAAGAATCAGTCTTTCAATCAAGGAAACCTTAGAACCACCTGTTGTTGATACTGCTGAAGATGAAACTGAAGAAATAGTTGAAGTAGCAGAAGAAATGGAAGATGAAGTTCTAGTATGTGAGCAGTAGTTAAGATAAGTAATATCGACAAATACATGGCTGTTTCGGGAGTTTAATTGCTCTTGAAACAGCTTATTTGTATAAGGAGTTATAGATGAATAACATAGTATTAATCGGAATGCCCGCTTGTGGTAAAAGTACAATAGGAGTTGTCTTAGCAAAAACTTTAGGTAAGGCTTTTTTAGACACTGATCTTTTAATTCAAAAAAGGGAGGGCGATCTGCTTCAGAATCTTATTGATACAAAGGGCATGGATTCATTCCTGAGAATGGAAGAAGAAGCGCTACTTTCAATAGAAGTTGATAATACTGTGATTGCTACAGGTGGAAGTGTAGTCTATAGTGATAAAGGTATGAAAAAACTATCACAGCTTGGAACTATCATATACATTGAATTGACTTTAGATACTATAGAAAAAAGGATGAATAACATTCATTCAAGGGGTATTGCAATGGGAAAAGGCGAAACCTTGGCTGATTTATATAAAAAAAGAATTCCGCTTTATGAAAAATACGCGGAACTTACAATAAACGCTGAAGGCTTAAGCGTAGAAGAAGCAATAGATGAAATTATTTCGAAGATTGCTTAATCAGATCTTCAGCATTCTTTAAAGCAGCATCGGTAATATCTATGCCACCCAACAGTCTTGCTATTTCATATTTCTTTTCCTCCTCAGAAAGAGGCAGTACATTAGTTAGGGTGCGTCCATCCTTATCATCTTTGTATATGCGGTAATGATGATCAGAATATGCAGCTATTTGTGCTAGATGTGTGATGCATATTATTTGATGATTTTTTGATAGTTGTTTTAATTTATTACCTACAATACTTGCGGTTACTCCGCTGATTCCACTGTCTATTTCATCAAAAATCATTGTAGGTATTCTGGTATAGTCTCCTACAATTCTTTTAAAGGCCAGCATAATACGTGAGATTTCGCCGCCAGACGCGATTTTGGCCAAAGGCTTGGGTGTTTCCCCCTTATTTGTAGTTATTAAAAACTCCACCTCATCTATGCCTTCTTCTCCAAATTTAGGGTTATTTTCATCACCTACAACAGAAAAAGAGACAGTTAAATTAGCATTATTGAAATTTAATTCTTTTAACTCTTTGTTAATCTTAGCTTCTATTTCACTAGCAACCTGTTTACGCTGAGCAGTAAGTTCTAGTGATGCTTCCATAAGTTCGTTCTGGTGTTTAACAAGAGCTTTATTCAGTGATTCAATAAGTTCTTCAGAATCTTCTATTTCGTTTAGGTTATGAATAAGTTCTTCCTTGTATTTGAGTACATTTTCTAATGTACCTCCGTACTTACGCTTGAGACGATCCAAAAGATCTATTCTCTCAATGGTCTCGTTTAATAGCTCGGGAGAAAATGATATGGAGTCTCTTTGTAACCTTAAGTCTTTCTTAACATCTTCCAGTTTATAGTAGCAGTCAGAAATAGCCTCTGAAATACTGTTAATATCACTCGAGAATGATTGTATTTCCTGAAGGAGGCTTGATGCTTTACCCAAGCAATCTTGACTAGACGGTGTCTGTTCATAGAGTAGTTCATAAGCAGTTGCCAATTTTTCAAATATCATCTCGCTATTTTGAAGTAGCTG
>JAAYSU010000015.1 GCA_012523915.1 Clostridiales bacterium | reverse complement strand
CTCCTAATAAATAAAAGGGTTTTAACTATTATACATCTTATCTATGATATAATCTATAATAGTTGGAGAATTGGAGATAAAAATGGATACATCTACCTTGTCGATTATGATAATCTTTGTTTTTACATTTGTCCCATTAGTTATTGCTGAAATTGCAAGGAAAAGCTCCCTTCCTACAATTGAAAACTTTTTTCTACAAGATAGAAAAATGCCGCTTGTTATGGTCTTTTTTACAGTTTACGCGACTTGGGTAAGCGCTTTTGCCTTTTTTAGTTCAACTTCTTCGTTTTATACTGACGGCCCTATTTATATGACCGCATTTGCTTGGAACATTTTGTTTGGTGTTTTATTTATGGCCATAGGTAAGAGGATATGGAAGTATGGAAGACTATATGGGTATGTAACGCCAAGTGACTTCTTTAATGATATTTACCAGTCAAAAGGATTGAGTATTTTTGTAACTTTTATAATGCTTATTTTCACTATACCATATCTTCAAATTCAACTCTCTGGTGGAGCTTATTTAATTGAAATTGCAACTGGTGGCCTAATACCTTGGAGGGTAGGTGGACTTTTATTCTATCTAATTATTGTTATATATCTTTGGAGTGGAGGCATCAGGGCTGTGGCTCTGACAGATATCTTTTATGGAATTTTAATATTTATTACCATGTTAGCCATAGGTTTTTACCTTTCATCAAAAGCCGGAGGGGTTGAGAAAATATTTGCTGATATTATGGAGATGGATGCAAATAAAAATATTTTGGACAGTGCTGATATATTCTCTTGGCTTTCAATGTTTATAATAGTACCTCTTGGCGCAATAATGGGACCACCTATATGGTTGAGAATTTATTCAGTTGGTAATAAAAGAACTTTTGATCTAATGCCATTTCTGATATCATTTGCGGCTATTATGTATCTTGGAAGCATACTTTCTGGCAATGCTGGGGCATTGCTTATACCTAGTCTAAAACAGACAGATGCAGTATTGCCAACCTTATTAATAAAGTATGGGGGCGCAATAATCACTCCGCTTTTCTTTTGTGGTATAGCTTCAGCATCTCTATCTACTGCCAATTCACAGATACATGCAATTGCTGCGATATATACAATCGATATTCACCGCCGTTTTATAAATAAAACGGCGACAGAGAAGAAAATTGTAGATGTTGCCAAAAGGGCAGTAGTTATAATTTCTGCTATAGCATATATTTTCTTGTTATTGAATCCAGGAGAATTTATCATGAAAACCGGCATGTTAGCAATGAGCGGTACTGCTCAAATAGCGATTCCTACTCTGGGTGCCCTTATCTGGAAAAAATCAAACCATAAAGCAGCTTTTTGGGGACTAGCTTCAGGTTTAATTACATTGACAATTCTCTGCTTTATTACAGACTGGGATATAAGCTGTTGCGGAGTTGTTTCTTTATTAATAAACTTAGCTATTTTCCTGCTAATAGGATTTGCTTCGAAGTCAGATCCAAGGACCAGGGAAAAGATTGTTTTTTATCAAAGCGAATATAGAACAAAAAAATAATAGTGTAATCAAACATAGTACTTGAAATATAAAGTGCAAAATGAGATAATTAAATATATAAATATTTAAATATTCTGAAAATACAAAAGTTATATTACTAGAGAAGAGTCTTTTCCTTTTTCTGGGCAAATAGTAGGTGTAGACAATGAATATAAAAGAGATAGCCAAAACGTCTGGTGTTTCAGTAGCCACAGTTTCAAGAGTACTCAATCATCCTGATACTGTTGCCCCAAAAACCAGAGAAAAAGTTTTAGCTATAATCAACGAATTAGGATATAAGCCCAACTGGTTTGCCAGAGGTCTAAATTTCAACAAGACAGATACTATTGGGCTGTTAATTCCAAGCATTCAAAATCCTGCTTATATGGAAGTAGCTGAAGGGGTTGAATATGTGGCTAATAATAAAGGCTATACTACCCTGCTTTGTATAACTGAGGAAAACGTAGAGAAGGAACGCAAATATATACAAACTTTGATTGATCGCAGAATAGATGGTATAATACTTGTTTCTTCATTGCTTGAAGATTCGGATATCCAAGAGATAAAAAAACAGGAAACTGCAGTAGTTTTAATAGGAGAAAACAGAGGTAATTCAAAGTTGCCAATAGTCCGAATTGATTGCTTTGGGGCAGCGCATAAAGCAGTAAAACATTTATTAAATTGTGGCCATAAAAAAATAGCCATAGTATATGGTAGTACCCCTATGATGGAGAATAACTTAAAAATTAAAGGTTATAAGCTAGCTTTAAAAGAAGCAGGTATTTCAATAAATGAGGACTACCTTGTTAAAGACGAGAATACTATAGAAGGGGGATATATAGCGGCTAGGAAACTTCTGGGATTGGGTGATGAGCGTCCTGATGCTATTTTTGCCACATCAGATCTTTTAGCATTTGGGGTAATGGATGCTATAAGGGACTCAAATTTATCTGTAGCTGATGATGTCGCCGTCATGGGCTTTGATAATATAAGGGTTTCTAATCTTATGGTTCCTAAGCTTTCAACTGTAGACAAACCTTTATATAGAATGGGTATTTCGGGAGCAAGGTTACTATTGGACGTTATAGAAAGTGAAGAAGGGATTGCAATGAGTGAAATTATTTTGCAATCTAAATTAAAAATACGTAAATCCTGTGGTCATAAAGAAAGAATAAAAGAAATATTTTAGGAGGCACATCATGAAGACAAATTTCCTAGGCTTGCCATTAAAAAATCCGGTAATTATTGCTGCTGGCCCATGGAACAGAGATGGTGAAAATATACGAAAGAGCCTTGCTTCAGGTGCCGGAGCCGTAATCACGGAGACTATAATAAGTGAGCCTAATCTGGATGCCAGACCTCGCATAGCATATAACGGTAGTGGCGCTCAGAATATTAGGCTGTATAGCGATGTTCAGATTGAAGGATGGGAGCGGGAGATAGAGATTGCAAAGCAGGACGGAGGCCTTGTTATAGCAAGTGTCTCAGCACATACACCATCAGAGCTCGCTTACCTAGCAGTCAAGATGGAAAAGTACGGAGCTGATGCAATTGAACTCGGGCTATCCACTCCGATGGGTGGAGCCTTAGAAGTTATCGCATCTGACCCTGAAGAAGTCTATAATATGACGCGTTGTGTTGTTGAAAATGTCAAGATTCCGGTTATTGTAAAGCTTTCACAAAATGCATCAAACCTTTCTACGGTCGCCAAGGCAGTTAAACGTGCAGGTGGATCAGGGGTATCCGCTATTAATGCAATCAGATGTATTCTTGGAGTAGATATAGAGACTAATAAGCCTTTGCTTCCAACATATGGCGGTTACTCGGGTGTTCCAATCAAACCATTGGGACTTGCTTCGGTAGCCACCATAGTCCAGTCGGTTGATATTCCTGTCTGTGGTATAGGAGGTATCGATTCCTATGAAAACGTCTTGGAGTATATTCTTCTTGGAGCCTCAGCAGTACAGGTTGGTACTTCTCTATTGATTAACGGACGTTCGCATATTACAAAGATAATTCATGATTTGGAGAGATGGGCGGAAGAAAGGGGCATTACTGATGTGGATGATATAAAAGGTAAGGCCCTTGATAACTTAAAATCCTTTGAAGAAATAAAAATTGAGCCTTTGTACAGCCATGTGAAAGATATAGACTGTATACCTGGATGTAACAAATGTATAAATTCTTGCATGTACGAAGCCATATACAGAAATGAAGATGGGGAAATTGTTGTAGACCCCAATTTATGCACCGGATGCGGGTTATGTACTTTTTTATGTGACGCTAGAAAATTGTATTTGGGGTGGTAAAAAAATATTCTTAACTTTCTATTATTTCTGTATTTAGCTTGCAAAATGAGTAGAAGATGTTAGAATAAAGAAAAAGTCCTATGTAACTGGTTTCAAATTGGTTACGCAAAACTCAATTCATATAGTAAAGGAGTGATTAAATGTTTAGTGAAGAAGTGTATTCGAAAATCAATGAACTGGCTAAAGAACTTAGACCAGATGCAGTGAAGTTTATTCAGAAGTTGATTCAGACTCCTTCAATTAGCGGGGAAGAGTTTAATCTGACAGAACTGTTAATTGCCGAAATGAAGAAGCTGGGATATGACGAAGTATTCAGAGATGCGCAAGGTAATATAGTAGGCATAATTAATGGTGAACCCTGCGGTCCTACAATTATGTATAACTCGCATATGGACCACGTTGCTCCAGGTAATCCTGACAATTGGGAAGGATACGACCCATATGGTGGAGAAATTGATGTTTGTAAGGTAGACAATAAAGATAGAACAGTAGTAGAAGAAGTTGAATGTATTCATGGTAGGGGGGCATCAGACGTAAAATCTGGACATGGGTTCCAAATCTATGCTGGTGCTATACTACTTAAGCTTAGAGAAATGGGTTACAAGTTCAAAGGTAGATTCATGTACACAGGAGTAGTCCAAGAAGAACCAGCAGAAATGGTTGGTATGTCTTATTTAATTGATAATACATTCAAAGAAAAAGGTCTTGATTATGATGCAATGGTTTCATCTGAAGCTACTAGTTTAAATATTTATCTTGGACATAGAGGTAGGACAGAGTTCTTAATCACTACATACGGCAGGACTAGCCATGGTAGCCGTCCTCATTATGGTATCAATGCTATTTACAAAGCAATTCCAGTCATCCAATCCATTCAAAATGATTTAATTCCTAATCTTAAAAAAGATCCAGAAGGTGACCTTGAAGATGCATCAATCTCATTGAATATTATTGAATGCTCACCAGGTGCACTTTCAATCGTACCGGATCAATGTTTTCTTTCACTAGACAGAAGAACTCTACCTGGCGAGACAGCAGAGACTGCGCTTGCTGAATTACAAGATATCCTAGATAGGGTTGCAGAAACTGATCCTGAATTTAAGGCTGATGTAGTTGTTAAAAAAGCTGTTGAAAAATCCTACACAGGCCTAGAGTTTGAAGTAGCTAAAGATATGGCTCCTTGGAAAACTCCTAAGGATCATCCATTTGTTCAGGCTGCTGCAAGCGCCCTTGAAGCAGTTGGACAGGAAGTATCATATGGATACTGGTCCTTTGGTACAGATGGCAGTAAAACTGCTGGAATTGACAGAAAGCCTACGATTGGTTATTCAGCAATGCAGGAGCAGTATGCACACACACCCTATGATAAATGTAGATTAGATTTCATTGAGAAGGCTATTGCGGGTAATGCAGCTATCTTCCTAAAGAGTAGCTTAATGAAGAAGGAAGACTTTAAAAAATTAGAATTCTAAGAAAGGAGTGGAACCCAATTGAGTAAAGTCATTAAAAAAAGGTACACAGAAGAGGCAGATTATGGCTTTAATCTTAGAACTGCCAGAGAAGAAGCGCGAAGATGTTTGTTATGTCTAGACCCACCTTGCAGCAAAGGTTGTCCTGCAGGAACAGATCCAGGCAGCTTCATTAGGTCTATTCGTCTAAATAATATTAAAGGTGCGGCGGAAACCATAAGAAGCAACAACATTCTTGGTGGTTCATGTGCAAGAGTATGCCCCTATGACAGGCTATGTGAAGAGGCTTGCAGCAGAACAGGCATTGATAAGCCTATCCAAATAGGAAGGCTACAAAGATTTGCTATTGAGCAGGAGAAGGCATTTAAGATGAAAGTTCTTGAAGCACCGAAGAAAAAGAAACCATTTAAGGTTGCTTGTGTAGGTGCAGGCCCTGCTTCTTTAGCTTGTGCTGCAAAGTTAGCCCTTGAGGGTTATCAAGTTACCATCTACGAGGAGAAGGAAAAGGCTGGCGGAGTTTTAACCTACGGCATCACTCCAAGCCGTCTACCTGAACACGTAGTTGCCCATGACATTAAAACCGTAAAGGATCTTGGAGTAAAATTTGTGTTCGGAACTAAGGTAGGAAGAGATGTGGATCTCAACGATATGGATTATGACGCAATATTTATCGGAGCCGGTCTCTGGGGCGATAAGCTTCCTGATATACCAGGTGTTGATAAAGAAGGCGTTTGGACTGCAGTCGAATTCCTAAAAACAGCAAGAGTTGAAAAAACCAAATTTAAACCAGGCGAAAATGTAATCGTCATTGGTGGTGGTAATGTTGCTATTGACTGTGCTGTGACTGCTAAACTCCTCGGTGCAAAGAATGTACGCATAGTGTACAGAAGAAGCATTGAAGAGGCGCCAGCTGATATGAAAGAATTCAAATATGCACTCAAGTTGGGAGTAAGTATAACCACTGAGATGGCACCTGCTGAGGTTTTAGGCCAGGATAGAGTAGAAGCCATGGCATTTACAAGTAGAGATGGTGTATCAACTGCTAAATTCAAAGCCGATGATGTAGTCTTTGCTATCGGACAAAAACCTGAGGATATGACAGCAATTGCAGCTGTAAAAGTGAACGAGAAAGGTGAAATAAAAGCCACAAAATCAGGTAAGACAAACTTAGCCAAGGTCTTTGCAGCAGGAGATGTCGTTAGCGGAGGCAAAACTGTTGTTGAGGCCGTTGCAGAGGGTAAGGAGGCGGCAGAAAGTAT
This sequence comes from Clostridiales bacterium, assembly GCA_012523915.1. GTDB lineage: Bacteria > Bacillota > Clostridia > Peptostreptococcales > Anaerovoracaceae > JAAYHT01. Next base: position 4,948 of record JAAYSU010000015.1, on the reverse strand, counting down.
AATTGCTTATCTCGCAAAGAAAGAAGGTGTGAAATAAGATGGCAGTCAAGAAAGATTTATCGATCGAATATTTAGGTGTTAAATGTGAAAATCCATTCTTCCTTTCATCGTCACCTGTTGGAAGTAATTATGAGATGGTTGCCAAGGCATTTGAAACTGGTTGGGGTGGTGTTTTCTTCAAAACCGTAGGTATATTCGTAGCTGATGAATGCTCACCTCGTTTCGACCAAAACGATAAAAACGGATTGCCTTGGGTAGGTTTTAAGAATATGGAACAGATCTCTGACAAGCCTACAGAAGTAAACTTTGAAAACATTTATAAGCTTAAAAGAGATTATCCAGATAAGATAATGGTTTCCAGTATTATGGGAAGTACTGAAGAGGAATGGAGAGAGTTGGCAAAGATGTCTGAACAGGCAGAAGCCGATCTGATTGAATGTAACTTCTCATGTCCTCAGATGACAAGCCATGCTATGGGTTCTGACGTAGGAACCAACCTTGAATTAGTAGAAAAATATTCAAGAGCTGTAGCAGAGTCGACAAAGCTCCCTGTCATTGCAAAGATGACACCAAACATCACCATTATGGAACCTGCAGCAATAGCTGCTATAAAAGGTGGAGCTAAGGGTGTATCTGCTATCAATACAGTAAAATCTATCACAAGCTTAGATTATGAGAATTTGACAGGTATGCCTGTTGTAAACGGTGTTTCATCTATTTCCGGTTATTCAGGAACGGCAGTTAAACCTATCGGATTGAGATTCATTGCTAACCTAGCTCAATGTAAGGAGCTAGAAGGTGTTCCTCTTTCAGGTATAGGTGGAATCGAAACCTGGAACGATGCACTTGATTACATACTTGTAGGAGCAAGAAATGTCCAAGTTACCACATCGGTAATGCAGTATGGATATAGAATCGTAGAAGATATGATAAGCGGTTTATCATATTTCATGGATGAGAGAGGATTTGACAGCGTTGATGAGCTAGTCGGATTAGCTCTTCCGAATCTGGTACCTGCTGAAGAACTGAACAGAGATTTCAAGATCATACCAAAGATTGATCTTGACAAATGTGTAGGTTGTGGCAGATGCTATGTTTCATGCTACGATGCAGCCCATCAGGCCATTGATTGGGACGACAAGAAGAGAAGACCCACTATCAATGATAATTGCGTAGGCTGTCACCTTTGCTTGAACGTATGTCCTGTAAAAGATTGTATCTTGCCAGGCGAAATCGAGTGGAAGGAAGGCAGAACTCCTACCGAAATTAAGGTTAAACACTACTACGATTAATAAATTAGTTTACGTATGGATCGATCCCGTCTGCATAATTTTGCAGGCGGGATCATATTAATTTTTATGCGCAAGGCTTTGTGTACCTTGTATTTTTTATGTTATAATTTTATTAATGGGAATTCACTCCACACCTATCAGGAGGTATTAATTAATGAAGATAAAGTTTTTAGGCGGAGCAACTTCTGTAACAGGATCCTGCCACTTAATTACTACGGAAAAGTATAAAATTTTGCTGGATTGCGGACTTTTTCAAGGAAGTAATGAGATGGATGAATTAAATTGGATGGATTTTGAATTTGATCCTACTGAGATAGATTTCGTACTGATCAGCCATGCTCATATAGATCATAGTGGAAGAATTCCGCTGTTAGTAAAAAGAGGTTATAGAGGACCGATATACTGTACTGATGCTACAGCTGATTTGCTTGAGATAATGTTGAGAGACAGTGCTTACATACATGAAAAAGAGGCTGAATGGAAAAACAGAAAGAATCAGAGAGCAGGAAAGCCACTTGTCGACCCATTATATACTATTAATGATGCTGAGCTAGCCTTAAATTATATTAGACCAGTATTATATGATCAGCTTTTGGAATTGAATGATGAAATACAAGTTGTATTTAATGATGCTGGCCATATTTTAGGGTCAGCAATTATAGAGGTATTTGTGAATGAAAAGGGTGATTACACGAAAATAGTATTCACCGGTGATATTGGAATGAATAATAAGCCTATATTACGGGATCCAACCATTATTAAAAAGGCGGATTACGTAATTATGGAGGCTACTTATGGCAATAGAGTACATAATAAAAAATATTCAGACATCGAAGAGCTTATAGATATAATTTTAAAAACTACAAAGCGAGGAGGGAATGTAATTATTCCTTCGTTTGCGGTAGGTAGAACGCAAGAATTAATTTTTGAATTAAACCGCTTTTATGAAGAGCATTCAGAATATAAGAAAGATCTTGATGAAATAATGGTCTATATTGACAGTCCTATGGCTACATCGGCAACCGAGGTATTTCGAAGAAATGCACAGGTTTTTGATGATAAAACAAAGGAGTACATATTAAGCGGAGATAATCCTCTTGATTTCAAAAACTTGAAATTTACCAGAACCAGTGAAGACTCGAAACAGTTGAACTTTGATCCCAAACCTAAAGTAATCATATCAGCAAGTGGAATGTGCGAAGCTGGTAGGATAAAACACCACCTAAAACATAACCTCTGGAACCCAAAATCAAGTATTGTTTTTGTAGGTTACCAGGCCGAGGGCACCTTGGGTCGTTCGATTCTCAGCGGAGATAAGAATGTATCGATATTTGGTGAAAAGATTCATGTTGAAGCTGAGATTTATAATATAGAAGGTTTTTCAGGACATGCGGATAAAGAAGGTCTACTGGCATGGTTAGCTGCTTTTAGGATAATACCCTATAAAACCTTCTTAGTTCATGGAGAGGCAGAATCCAAAATTGAGTTTGCGGAATATGTGAGAAATACCCTAGGATATGATTGTATTCCGGTACAAGGTGTATCAGAATACACCTTGTCAAAAGATGCTGTGTATGATAAAGAAGATGCTTATGATAGACTCCTTACAGAAAAGGCATTGCTAAAGATAAAGAACAAAATATCAAAGGTTCATGATGACCTTGAAACAATTCTTTACAATACACATCTTGCGGTAGGCTCCCAATTATCAGTGGAACAGGTGGCGTTGATCAATAATATAGTATTGGAACTTGAAAAGAATACTATTAACTTGGGATCAGCTGTAACCAAAGAAGCAAGCCCATTTATGGAAATAAAGGGCAGTTGACAATATGTGTCAACTGCCCTTAGAAGTCCTTGAAATTAAATTGCTTTTTCCCTGAAGCATAATCATCTACTATATGGCCCTTGCCATATAATTTATACTTATATGTTACAAGCCCATCAAGTCCCACAGGGCCTCTTGCGTGGAGCTTGCCTGTGCTTATTCCCACTTCAGCACCAAATCCGTAACGGAATCCATCAGCAAACCTGGTTGAACAGTTGTGGTACACACCTGCACTGTCAACCTGAAGCATAAATTGTTCGCAAGCCTTTGGATTTTCTGTAATGATGCTATCGGTATGGTGAGAGCCGTAACGATTTATATGTGTGATAGCTTCTTCTAAGCTATTTACAATTTTAATTGATAGTATTAAATCTAAATACTCGGTTTCCCAATCTAAAGAGTCAGCAGGCTCGCAAGCTATAATTGATTGGACATCGGGCGTGCCCTTTAGGATAACACCTTTTTCAGTTAAAGTAGTCTGTAATTTAGCTAGTAATTCATGAGCAACCGCCTGATGTACAAGTAAAGTTTCTAATGTATTGCATGCTGCTACATACTGTGTCTTTGAGTCGCTGATAATGCGCATAGCCTTATCGATATCGCATTGTTCGTCTACATAGATATGACATACTCCATCTGCATGACCCATTACTGGGATTTTTGAATTTTCCATTAGATATTGTACAAATGCATTTGAGCCTCTTGGAATGAGTAGATCAATATCCTCATCACATTTTATTAGAACATCTATGTCTGCACGGTTTTCCATCAAAGTGAGAAAACCATCGGGTATGCCACTGGATATACCTGCTTTATGAATAATTTCAAATAGGATGCGATTTGTATTTGTAGCCTCACTTCCACCTTTAAGTACAGCGCAATTACCGCTCTTTAAACAAAGGGTGGCAATTTGTACTAAAGCATCGGGTCTCGATTCAAAGATAACACCGATTACTCCTATTGGGCATGTAATTTTATGAAGAATTAGACCTTCATCTAGTTCCCTCTTTAAAAGTGTACGGAAGAGTGGATCCTCAAGGCCAATTAAGTTCTCTATACCGTTTATACAATCTTCAATTTTATCTTTATCAAACTTCAATCTTTTAATTAAAGGTAAAGGAAGTTCATCTTTCTCGGCTTTTTCTAAATCTTTTAAATTAGCTTCAATAATTTCATCCTCATGTTCTAAAAGCTTTTTAGCAATTTCTTTTAAGGCCTTATTTCTTGTTTCTAGGCTCAGATCAGCCATCTTAAAGCTATCAGCTTTTACTCTACTTGTTATTTCTTTAATTGGATTCATATCTTTCATTCGGGCAATCCTCCTTTTTATATTTCCTTAGCTTTCTTCCCGTTATCTTCATGGTTCTATAACCTCCTTTGGCCAATGAGTTCTGAAATTTGATTATAGGCTCAGGGCCTTGGACAATGGTTCTTTTTACGAAAAGAGTGCCGTCTTTTTTGCTATGCATTCGCCATGAGACTAAACTTATATTGCCGCAGATGAGTTCGAGGCAATAGATACCCCTTGGATGAATGCAGCATCCTGTATTGAAATATGCGGGTTCGCCTTCTCTGGGAAACTTTGGTCTATGGGTATGGCCGCAAATGAGCATTATGTCACGGCTTAGATTCCAGCGGTTGAAATTTTTTTCGACCTTATGCCTGCGGTATAAGTTCCTGGAAGGGCTCGCTGCATATTTTACTCCGAGGATATGCATGAAGCGCCAAAAATACCTTATCGCGACAAAGGATAGATGCCAAAGCTGATCGTTGAACAGATCGCCCTGGTGTCCATGAAGTACAAATATTTCTTGCCCTGTATCACGAT
>JAAYSU010000171.1 GCA_012523915.1 Clostridiales bacterium | reverse complement strand
GTTCGGCTATTTATCTTTTCCATCTCCTCAGCGAAAGCATTTATGGTCTCGCTAAATGAAATATCCTGTGGGCATCTCATATCACAACGTCCACAACCTACGCACATATGCTCATCTCCGCCAAACCTTTTATTATAATCATAAACCTTGTGCAAAGTACGGAAACGCATGTCGGCCCCATGAGTTTTTCTGTAACGAACTCCACCTGCCGTCATCGTAAATGTATCTAGCATACATGAAGACCATACTCTTTTGCGTTCTCCGTCCCGGCTTGTCTCGCTGTAAACAATATCTATAGTATCGAAGCAGCTGCAGGTTCCGCATACCGTACAGCAACCACCGCATCCAATACATTTATCATCAAAGCTATCCCAGTATTTCAAGTTATATGCCTCTTTTAGCTGTTCATTGTTATCAATCTTCGGCAGCTTTACTGATTTAGAGTTGGATTGTACGAATTCAGGTTTGAAATCAGCTGTTGGCTGTCCTTTGAACAGGTAAAGGAAGTCTTCATCCTTGACTTCAACAGGTATATTGTCTTCCCCGAGTCTTACAGCAATGCTATAATCCTGTGTCATATTTGATCCCATAGATACACAGAAGCATTCCTCGTACCCTTCTTTACACTCTATTAGGAAGAATTTAACCTTTTCTCTCAGCCTTTTATAATATACATCCTCGATATCACCATTTTCTAAAAAGATCTTATCAAGTCTTTTAATACCGTTGATATCGCAAGGACGTGCGAAAATAATGATATCTTTATCTTCCTTCAATATGCTTTCCGTGGAGTCGTCATCTTCGAAATGAATCAATGTCTGGCTAACAGGGTAATAGATCTCCTTCGGTGAAAAATCAGACTGAACATCCAAGACCATATCTTTAACAGAATCAATCTCTGCAAAGCGAACAAGATCGCTGTCACCCTTTGCACCACGTTTTTCAAAGCGCTTAGGCCCGTACACCCTGTAATTCTTTTTCAGCTGTTTTAGGATCTCATCCATTTTTTCTGTGCTTAATGAATAGCTCCTTGATCCATTCTTCTCAACTACTATATCTATAACCTTATCGAGCGCCCTACGATCAAGTTTGAGAAAGCCCTTTGTAAGCTTTGCTATTCCCTTGTAGAACTTTGTATCTGCATATTCCTCTATAGCTTGGCATAGATCTGCTACCCAGTTCAAAAGATGGTTGTCAAGGAAGTCACTTTGCATCCTCAATGCTTTGATATCGTCTATGTCCTCTGCTGATTTATTGCAAAGGAAAGCCATGAACTCTAATTCCAGCGCAATATGATCTTCGAGGATATCTGAATTTACACTTCCTTTAGAGAGTCCACAGGAAGTATAGATTTCACAAACATCTGCCCAAGCATCCTGCATCACAATCCTATCCTTGCTGGTATAGACCGATTCATATGGAAAGGCAGCAGAACCATTCGAAAGTCCGGCGCCAAGGAAGGTCCTTGCATAGTCTGCAGCTAACTCATTGATCGAATCCTCATTTATATTCTCAAGATATTCCTCTATCTCCTTATACCCTTCCACTAAATCTGGTTCCATCTGCATATTTGGAAAGCTCATAGCCTTCATATTGTCAAGAAAGGCACGATCGATCTCCTTGATATAGACCTTGCTTAGGAATCTATATAGATACTCCCGGTTCTTCATGAGTTTAATAATATTAGATCTCATTTCCATTATTCTAAACCGTCCTTTCTCCCCTTAACCTTTTCTAGGTCTTGGGGTAATATATCTTGCCATTTAGCATTTCGGAGAATATAACGGGTTACCGAAGCATTCCCAAAATCCTTTAGCGAGTATACATTCTCTTCTCCTGCCTCTTTTAAAGCAATTGATACTTCGCTCGCAGGGTCCTTAATATCTCCGAATATAAGGGCACTTCCCGGGCAATTTTTAACACAGGCTGGCTTTTCGCCTATTTCTCTTAAACCCGCACATAAATTGCATTTGTCCATAACATTCTGATGCTTCTTGAAATTGTTGACCTCATAAGGACATGCCCTTTGGCAACTGCGGCAACCTATACAAATTTCATCATCTATATAGATAACACCGTCTTCACTGTCTTTGTAACATGCGCCGGTGGGGCAGACTTCGACGCATGTAGGTTTTTCACATTGCTGGCAAACAGCTGGCAGGAAGTACATCTCAATATCAGGATAGGTGCCCGTTGGACCTACTTGCTTTACTACCATTCTGTTTGAGCCCAGAGGTACATCATTTTCCAATTTACATGCAATCGTGCATCCCATGCATCCAATGCATCTGTCAAGATCTATCACTAAACAATACTGTTTCATTTTCTCTTCAATACCTCCTCAGTTGGGTCGCTAGGCTGTGGCAGCCATTTTCTAAAGTCTTCCGGTTTAGTCCAAATACCTTCGGGGGGACCCTCTGCTTTATAGACCTTCACCTGGAATGCCCTTAGGGTATAGGTACCGACAACATCATTGAAAGGAGCATCTTCTTTTGTTAGCACGTTTACGTTCATTTCCTTCCATCCATGAGTTTCGGTATCCAGGGTCTCAGGATTCCAGAAGCGTTCCATAAATACTGTTTGCGGTTTAATGCCTTCTGTTACTAAGGCCTTAGCTCTGATCTTACCGCGCTTAGATTCTACCCATACCCAGTCTCCCTCGGAAACTCCATACTTCTCAGCATCTTTTGGATTGATCCAAATTTCGGGTACAGGATAAAGCTCCCTCAACCAGGGCACATTCCTTAAGGTATTGTGATGGAAAAGAGGAATCCTTCCCCCTGTCATCGTTAATGGAAACTCCTTCGTAAGCTCCTTATCGTTAACAGGACCTTCATGGGGTTCCAGATAGTAAGGAAGGGGCTCATAATCCTTTGATGCTGGTGGTAGGTCTATAGGACTGAAGGGTCTTCCAGTTCTTCCAAGGGTTATCATGCTCTCTAAGTAAACCTCACACTTCTTGGATGGTGTTGGGAATCCCAACGGCTTTCCAGTCTTTGGATCCTCTTGCTTGTAGACATAGTAAGTCTTCCACTCTTCTTTAGGCATATATTCATAAGGGGTAATCTCTTTAAGTTTATCCCAAGTTAAGTCTATACGGCTTAAGAAATGGTCAAATATTTCATCGACTGAATCCCAGTAAGCAAGATCCTTGCCCATGTATTCAGCATCAAAGGCCTTACGGCAAGCTTCATGACCCAATTCACCGCATCTTTTTGCTATCATTGACCAAATCACAGTCTCGTCAATAGTCTCCCACAGATGGGTAACTCCCTGCCTTGCAAATAATTTATTACAAACTTCTACCAACATATCGGTCTCTAGCCATTCTTTAGTGGGTAGAAGGATATCAGCATAGGCTGAGAATGAGGTTGGATACATGTACATGTGTACTATGAAATCCAGTTCTTTTAGTGCCTTTTCCCATTTATAGCTGTTAGCCACGTTACCAAGCTTATTTCCAGAACGCTCAATCCAGACCCTTGGTTTATAGGGTTCGCCAGTTAATACTGCATCTAACACGCTTGTCGGATGACCAGCATACCAAATACCTAATCCCTTAAACTCATTTCCTCCAAGGCGTTTCTTTAATTGCTCTGGTGGAAGTCTGTCGGCTGCTATGGGCACAGGATAGTTAGGCATATCAAATGTGCCGCTCTTACGGAATCTCTGTAATAGAGTTCCGGGTTTTTCTACATTGCCCATAAGAAGATCTAGGGTTGCTGCTCCCATTGCAGCTTGCACTGAGTTTGGTGTCTGGTCAGTTGCAACCCCAATCGCAAGTCCGCTTGGCGAATTTTTAGCAAATAATTCTATAGCTTCTTTTATCTTGTCTGCATCAAGCTGGCATATCTCAGCCGCTTTTTCCAAGGTATATTCTTCAACTTGATCCTTCAAAAGTTGAAAACCTGTCTTGTATTCAACACCGTCAACTGTAAAGCTTCCTTCAAGAACAGGTGATAGCTCATCATTCCAAGGATATTCCATAGGCTGCATTGAATTAGTCTTGCTATCCCAAACCATGAAGGTATCAGGAAGATCAGGATTGTCGCTTTCTTTTGCTCTAACAAACATCTTTGTCTCCACATTGACAAGATAAGGAAGGTTGGTCCACTTCATTACGAATTCCTCATCGTAGAGCTTTTCATGAATAATATAGCGAATCCATGCTAGCATCAAGGCCACGTCTGTACCCGGCCTTATAGGTAGCCATACATCAGATTTAGCTGCATCAGGAGTAAAACGAGGGTCAACTACAACTGTCTTTACACCCTTGCTGCGCAGATCCTGAACTGCTCCTCCACCTGTTGCTGGGCAAGAATATGAAGGCGCAGTTCCCCATAATACAAGAGTCTTCATAGGAGTCTCTTCAGGGAAATAGATTTCAAGCGCATTAGAATCCGCAATACTGGGATCGTCTCCTCCATACATCATTGTATAAGCAAGCACTCTTGGTAGGTAGCATTGAGCACAACCCGGCTCAAACCAATTGGGAGTTCCGAAGATATTACAAAATCTAGCTATACTCCAAATTTCCGGATTTCCGCCTCCGCCAGTAGAGCAGAAGACGTACTCAGCACCATAATTCTCATAGGTCTCCATCAATTTTTTAGCAATAATATCTATTGCCTCATCCCAAGAGATGCGCTTCCACTTGTTTTCACCCCGTTCACCTACACGCTTCATCGGGTACTTAATACGATTGGGATGGTAAAGCGCCTGTATTCCGGCAAGTCCTTTGGCGCACATTCTCCCTTTGCTCATAGGATCTTCAGGGTTTCCTTCGAGTTTGATGACCCTGCCATTCTTAACATGGGCGACAACACCGCAATTTTGAATGCAGGCTCTGCAGTTTGTTTTAATCTTTTTGATCTCGTCCTTAGAATCATCTTCTGAAGGATCTACCTTTTTGAAACTGCTCGTATCATCCAATAATGCTTCTAAACCTTTTATGTCTATTGCATCGAGATAGTCTTTATTTATTTGCATCAGTTCCTCCTTAAATTTTGTATATTTATAAAGGCTGCCGGTGCCTAATATGCTTGTTTTGAAAGCGTCTTTTGAAAGTAAGTTTCAAAAGTTGGCAAAGATTTCCTCTTTTTTTACTTTTAACTGGTTAATTGATATTCAATCTGTATCTGAACCTGAATATCTGTTCTAAAGGCAGTAAAGCTGCACCCAACAAGGCCGCATTACTCTTTATATTAGAAGGGATTATTCTTACAGATTCATAGCCGTAAAAATACTTTGTAAGCCCCAATTTATTAATTCCAATGTCTATCAATTTCTTGGCATAGTCCCCAAGATCACCACCAATTATGATGACGGAAGGGTCTACGCTTAATAGGACAACATCTAGTCCCGCAAACAGATAGCGAACATATCGCTCAATCCTTCTAACTGCCTGTGAATCGCCCCTGTCATAATCCTTAAACAATCTATCCAGATATAGTTCTTCCGAAACTGACTCGGGTTTATCTTTTAGAAGTGCTCTCATGGAGGCGAATAATTCCCAGCAGCCATATCTGCCACAGTTACATCTTACCATTTGGTCTGAGACCTTAAGATGGCCAAATTCGCCTGCTCTTTTGTTCTTTCCTCTGAACAGAAAATGGTCATCCATTATACCTGTACCGATACCCTCTGCAATTGAGACATAAACAAAGTTTTCCAATTTTTCATCCCTTCCGACAAGGTATTCAGCATAGGTGCCTGCATTAGCTTCATTATCGGGGAAAACACGCAATCCCAGGTCGGATTCAAATTTCTTCAACGAATAATTACTTAGGTTAAGATTAGGTATGTATTCCAAGATCAGATTATCCATATCCACTAAACCTGGAAAAGCCATCCCAACTCCCAATATCTTATCCATATCAATGCTATAGCGGTTTATCATTTCATATATATGTTCTCTAAGCTCTATTAGCGCATCTTCCATTCCTGAATAGGGAAATTTAACAAGGTCAATTTTTTCTCCTAAAAAGTTAACAAGGATAAGGTAAACATTATCTGGCGATACCCTTATTCCAAAAGAATAGCGGGCATTGGGCTCAATCTTAAGAATTACAGGTTTTCTCCCGCCGCTAGAGTCGGCTGTTCCAGAGGGTACAACAAAGCCCTCATCCATTAGAGTCTGAATGTAGCTGTTGATAGTAGTGTGGCTAACATCAAGATATTTTGTCAGCTCTGCCTTTGTACTACCATCATTTCTTTTAATATGTTGCAGAATTTTTATGTAATTTACTTCACGCACATTTTCATGGGTTATGTTTGAAATTTCTTGCATATGAATCTATCCTCATATTTATTTCAATATAATTATACAAGGGGAATTATACTTTTGCAAGTTGATTTATAAAGTTTCTTTCAAAAGTTCCTCATTTGACAAAATGCATAAAAAGGGGTAATCTAATCTTCGTAAATTCAATCTTTAAGGGGGATTATAGAAATGAAAAATATTAAGACAATAGCTAAGCCAACATTAAAAAATATTGAAGGTAAAGGCTGCGGAGAATGCCAAACTTCATGTCAGTCAGCATGTAAGACTTCTTGCACTGTAGCAAACCAGGAGTGCGAAAATACTAAGCGCAGATAACCATGATTCACAAGTATAAATTTAAAGATCAATATATCGTTATAGATGTAAACAGTGGCGCTATCCATATCGTAAGCGAAATAGTCTACGACATCCTCGATTTCTACCAGGAAGATAGGGATGAAATAGTGGCTAACCTTTCTCATAAGTATGATGAGGCTAATATTCTTGAAGCCTTGGATGAAATAGAAGCCTTAGTCAAAGAAGAAATGCTTTTTACAGAGGACTCTCAAGTTTCTATGCATATCTTAGAAGAAAGGGATGCCGTGATCAAGGCAATGTGCCTTCATGTTGCTCATGATTGCAATATGAAATGTAAGTATTGTTTCGGAGATACCGGAGCCTTTGAAGGCGAGCGCTCTCTTCTTTCCCTTGAAACAGGGAAGAAGGCCATAGATTTCCTGCTTAAAAACTCAGGTTCAAGGAGGAACTTAGAGATCGATTTCTTTGGAGGAGAACCCCTTTTAAATTTCGATGTCGTTAAAGAACTTGTAGCTTATGGAGAGAAAGCCCAAGAGGATTACGGTAAGAATATCAGGTTCACCATCACCACTAACGGACTTCTGTTAGATGATGAAAAGATAGAATTCATCAACTCACATATGGTAAATGTGATTCTTAGTATAGACGGAAGGCCCCATGTAAACGATAACATGAGAAAAACCGTAAACGGCAAGGGCACTTATGATCTAATTCATAAGAACTACATAAATTTAGTAAATAAAAGAAAGGGTACATACTACGTAAGAGGTACTTTTACGAGAAATAACTTAGACTTTTCAGAAGATGTAAAACATCTTGTAGATAATGGTTTTAAAAGTGTATCAGTTGAGCCAGTAGTAACCGACCCTTCCTATGACTATGCCCTAAAAGAGGAAGACCTAGATACCATATTCAAGGAATACGAAAGATTGGCCGACCTTTATCTTGACTATTACAATAGCGGAAAAGAGTTCGACTTCTTCCACTTCAAGGTAGATTTAACCCAGGGCCCCTGTGTAATTAAAAGGGTCTCAGGCTGTGGCGCCGGGACGGAATATATTGCTGTCACACCGAATGGTGATATTTACCCTTGCCACCAGTTTGTCGGCAATGAAACATTCAAATTGGGGAATATAGCGGATGATGTTTTCGATAATAGATTATATGGTACATTTAACCGCACCAATATATACAGCAAAGAAGAATGCAAAAAATGCTGGGCAAAATTCTACTGCAGCGGTGGATGCCACGCAAATGCTTACCATATGAACAATGATATGTTAATACCATACAAGCTTGGATGCGAAATGGAGAAAAAGAGGCTTGAGTGCGCTATAGGGATTCAGGCCAAGCTTAGCTAATCCTGTTTTTTCCTTACAGGAATCCATATTTCACTATATGCATAGTCCTTTTTCTCTTTATCCATTTTAGTAAAAGAAAATGTTGGGGCATCAATTACTTGGTAATTAGAAGAAGGCAGCCATTCCGAATAGGTTCTCGCCATTGTTTCTTGCAGGCTAGAAGGGAATGGCCCTTCATTTGGAAATACTGCCCATGTACATGCTTCCACTGGCACTTTTTCAAGTCGATCGCTTACTTGATCCATTGTTGTTAAAACACCTATAAGGTGTGTTAGTTCTCCTTCTTCTTTTAGGAAATTAGCGTCCGCATCGTAAGAAGCATTGACTATTTCATAGGGCTCTATATTTTGGAGAGAATGCATTTCCTCTCTTTGTTCCTCCGTTATGCTTTCTGCAAGTTTTACAATTTCATTATTAATGCCTTCGAATTGCATGGGAACACGTTTACTTACACCTACTAGATTAAATGCTGGTTTATCTACAATTCTATATTCCATATTAATTCCTCCCTTGACAGTGATAACAAACGAAAGTTTGGGAAACATTTTGCTAAGGCCTTTTTTTGTTACTTCAGAGGGTAAAAAGCCACTCCACTTTTTAAAGGCGCGGCTAAAGCCATCTATTGACTGGTAACCATATTTAAAAGCAACATCGGTCACTTTTTCTCCATCTAGCAAATCTTTATTAGCTTCTGATAGTTTCCTGTTTTTTATATATTCACTTAAGGTCATACCGGAAAGATAGAAAAACGTCATTCTTAAGTGATAATCTGCTATCCCAAAATCTTCAGAAAGCCTTTCTAGAGATAAATCATCAGTTAAGTGTTCTTCGATATAGTCAATCATACGGTTTAAGTCCTTTACCATGTCCCCCACCTTCCATAGCTACATAATACCAAAACCGTTTCTATAATACTCGACTTTTTGATATAAAAAATATCGTATTACTAAAGGAGTTGTTTTTGTTACCTTCTACTGTTGTATAATCGGGGCTTTGCCCCAAACCCCAAGGTTTATGACGCTTTTCCCAGTGATAAAAAGAATGGACGGCCAAAATCTGACCGCCCAATCACCGTATAAAGAGTAGTAAGCGTCCGGGTCGCATCTCTGCGTTGCCCATATTTATACTACGATATAGAGTTATTTTTTTCTTTTCTTTTGCCTCTGTTTGCTGCCCTTGCTCTGTTGAGGTCTTCTCTTAGCATTTTTCTTTGCTTCTTCTTTTCTTCTTTCTGCTTCCTCTCTTGCCCTTCTCTGTTCAATTACGCTCTTTGGAGTAGCAATTCCCGCATCTGATATAGGCCTTTTAGCCTTTACTCTTTTTACTCCTTCTCTTACAGGTTCAACATCTTCTTCCTTCGATATTGCCTTTTCTTTGCGTTTCTCTGCCCGGGCCTTTTCTTTTTCAATTTTTTCTACAATCTCTTCAACGGACTTACCAGTTCTCTTTGCCTCTTTATATGGGTTTATCTTTTTATCTGTGGCATCTTCTTTCTTTTCCTTCTTCTTTGCTTCCCAAACTGAAAATGCAATCATACCTACAACCATTAGAATCATCAATACCATGTATCCGCTGTTATCTGATGATGTATCCCTAGTTGAGAAATCAAGGACTATCGGTTCATCTAATGTGTTCCCTTCAGAGCTTCGAACTGTTTCCGAGATAACTAATTTATATTCCATATTAGGAACTAAAGGATCATTAATCTGTAACCAAACTTCGTTAGGATATTTTTCAGGATTGTAAAGCGGAGTATGATCAATTACATTTCTTTCTGAATCAGTAATTAAAAAACTATCCTTATTTGCCGCCTGAGCCTCTTCACTAGTAATGTTTTCAGAAAAGACAAGTTTTATTACTACATTAGTAGGATGTAATCCTTTTCCTCCTTCTTCTGGAAAGGTGCTAACTAAGGTTAGACCTGATGCAAAGCTAAATGTACTGCCTAATAAAAGGATAATAACTAAAAGGCTTAATATAGTGCCTATTCTCTTCATAATCTAATTTTCCTCCTGGTTGTTCTGTCGTATATTCTTCTTTTTGTGCCTCAGTGTTTGAAAAAAATCCCTCATGATCTGTTGACAATCGTTTTCCAGGATAGCTGTATGGATTTCAACATTATGGTTTAATCGCTCATCCTGAGGTATATTCATTAAAGAACCACATGCTCCTGCTTTAGGATCCATAGCTCCTATATAAACTCTATCAATCCTCGCAAGAACAATAGCCCCTGCACACATAGCACAAGGCTCGACTGTTACATAAAGGTCACAATCCAGTAATCTCCACCCTCCCAGTGACTCCGCGGCCTGCTTTATGGCTAGAATCTCCGCATGGGCAGTGGGATCTTTTTTGGTTTCAGTAAGATTGTGTCCCCTGGCAATTATATTGCCGTCCTTGACAATTACTGCGCCTACTGGCACCTCTCCCTTGTCGAAAGCTTTTTTTGCCTCCAAAAGGGCTTCCTTCATAAAAAAATTAGGAATCATCCTATTACCTGTATATAAACCTTATATTTATAGTGCATAGCTTTAATATAGTAACATATATCTTTATATTTTACAATCAATCTCAGCTAAATCTTAAACCATTCCGTGGCACTTTCTTCAACCATGTATCCGTCACAAATAACCTTTACCATAATCCTGGTATCCTGATACAGTGGAGCTTTTAAATTGATATTATAAACTCCCTTTGATTTGGGAGAAAGGCTAAGACTCTTAGATGTTTTCTGGTCAAATACCTTTTCTTCTCCAGCATCCAAACAAACATACACTTCGGCTGAATTTGCTGTTGCAGTCCCTATATTCTTAACTGTCACTTCCACTTCAACCCTACCACTATTAGATATCTTTGAGACGCTTTCGTGAACCAAAACTGGACGGGGTATCAAATCTACAATTACCGCCTCTCTACCTTTATAGTCCTTGGGTATCTCTCCTATTCCCCATCCAATGTCAGTAGTCTCTGTATAATAGTAACGATCACCTTGGAACTCGTAATATGTACCAGGGAGGCCTTCTCCTTTAACTCCGATAGCCATATGTCCGGGTTCACCCGGCAAGACAACCAACACAACGCCTATACCCATCTCTTTCAACAAGGCAGCAGATAATGTACTCTTATCCTCACAGTCTCCTTTTTGATCCATTAAGGTTTCAATTGGGTACCTGGCATGCTGTATAGTCCCCTTAGAATCCATATCAGTTGCATACTCTATACTTTGCACGAAGGCAAGTACAAGTTCTACTGTACGCTTCAGATCATACCCTTCTTTTTTGGATGCTTCTAATAGGTTATCTGCAAGTGCTTTAATATATTCTTCCTGCCCAGCTTCTGTTACATATATCGAAAAGGCTTGATAGTTGTCTGGTTGAAAACGCTCAAGTTTGGAATAGTATTCATATACGCCCACGGGAATCTCCATCTTAAAGGACCAATTGTTACCTCCATAGTTCCAGTGAAATTCCCTTTCAGCTAATTCTTTATAATTTAATTGACCAAGCTCACTCTCATCTTGGATTATCTTGGCAGTATCCAGTATATTGAGGTTTTTTTCTGTTAGTTTTTCTCCCAGCAGAGTGTCGCTATTAATAAAGCCTACAATGATAAAAAAAGAAAGAAAAAGTAAAGTTAGTATCCACTTTTTCATCTTTTGCATCACCCTATCTATTCTATCATTTAGTTTTATGTTAACATAAATGATAAATAAAACAAAGTGGTGATAGATTGCAATTTAAAATTATTGTGTTAACAGTACTGGGTTTTGTATTCCTTGGATTTGGAGCAATTGGATTGGTTTTGCCAATATGGCCAACTACTCCTTTTGTCTTGCTTTCTGTTGCTTGTTTTTCTTCAACACCAAGGATAAGGGCAAAAATAATGAGAATTCCCTTCTTTAGGGATCATATAGAAAATTATGAGAAGAGAACAGGCCTTCCAAGGAGGACTGTATCTATTAGTTTAGTTTGGTTGTGGGCTATGTTAATTATTTCGATTGCTATAATAAAAACCCTGTGGATCTCAATTCTTCTTATCTTCATCGGTATTGCGGTCACAACCCATATCCTTTTGATGGCTAGGGCTAGAAATAATAGAAAATAAAAGATTATGCATATACGCAAAAGAAGGTAGTTGATTCTACCTTCTTTCACGGTGTGAGATTATTCAGCCTCTTCCTCGATGCTTGACAAACGTTTTTTTATTTGTTCAAGCTGATCCTCTAGGAAATCTGCCTGTTGTTTTAGTACTTTCTTTTCATCTACAGCTTCATAGGGTGCATCATATGGAGTGTAGTATCCGCCCCAATATGGCGCTCTACCTAATCCTAATCCTCTTCCTCTTCCTAATCCCATTCCTCTGCTAAATCCTCTTCTAAAGCCCATGGGATTTGCATATCCCGGGACATCATATCCAGCACAATAACCTGCTCCCCTACCTGTAAATGGACCAAATCCATAGGGCCCTGTTCCGTCTCCTCTTGGCATCTCT
>JAAYSU010000170.1 GCA_012523915.1 Clostridiales bacterium | reverse complement strand
ATTTGAGATTAAAATTATGGGGTTTGGATAGGGCTAAGGCAATAATTAATGCGACAGCGGCTATGTCAGATATTTTCTTGCCTAGTTTGGACGATGTTGTACAAATTTCAGGTTACTCTGAACCCGATGATATAGTAGATTATTATCATTCGCTAGGTGCAAAGATTGTCCTGTTAAAACTAGGACCAAATGGTGTTCTTGTCTCAGATGGCTTTGAAAAGAATAGAATTCCAGGTATTAAAGTTGATACTGTGGATCAAGCAGGGGCAGGTGACACCTTTGATGGTGCCTTTTGCGTTCAGTATCTTGAAGGAAAAACAATTTTAGAGGCTGCAACATACGCAAACGCTGCAGCAGCCTTGTCTACTACGGGATATGGAGCTGTTCTACCTATACCACGAAGGGAGCAAGTAGAATTATTTTTAAAAGAAAACGAGAGGGAATAGTTTGAAATAGTGCGGATAATTCTATCTCCTCTTATCCATATAAATGTTGGAGTGCCACGAAATAATTGGCCTCCAACATTATACTTTATAGTTTAATATCCTAACTCTTCGTTAACTAGAAAGATTGTAATAGGATTGCCTGCTGGCTGTCTATCGATAATCAGTGTGGCTCTGCATATTCTGTCAGGTGAATTACAGTTCATACACTTACCTGTTTCAACACAAGGGGTATTTCGGCCGAGCCTTTTAGCGTTTGTAGGAGCTACGATATTTTTTATACGTATTAGGGCTTCTTCAGAATTACGACTTATTTTATTTGTCCCTACAATAATAAATACTTTTTTATGTCCATACAAAATACCAGAAATGCGGTTGCAGGTTGCGTCAATATTAACCAATCTTCCGCTTTCGGTTATAGCATTTGTACTTGAAATATAGATATCTGCATTTGCTGCATTCTTCAATATTTCCCCTCTTGACTCATTTTCTTCGGCCTTCCAATGCCAATATACATTATTGCCTCGTTCTTTTAAATCCTCATATATATTAATATCATTGACAGTAATTGAGCCGCCAAAGCCTACTGAATAATCAACGGGTATCTCTTCTAACAAGGCTTTGCGTACTTCTTCTTTTGCATCAAAATACTGAACATCAAATCCATTAACTTTTAAACTTTCAATGGTTCTTTCAACACTGTTCATAGTTTCCCCTCCGAATTAAATGCCAAGAATAAGCATTGCTAAAATAAAATAAGTTATAACGGTAATCATATCGATAAGTGAAGCTATCATTGGACTGGCCATTAGCGCAGGGTCAATATTAAGTTTTTTTGCCATCATAGGAAGCATTCCGCCTATGGTCTTAGCCATAACAATGACGATCAGCATAGAAAGACATACTGTAGCAGCTATAAATATGCCTTTACCATCTAATATCATAATCTTAGCAAAATTAAGTATGCTTAGCAACAGACCTATGATAAAACTGACTCTGATTTCTTTCCAAAGTACTTTCCCCGAATCTTTTAATTCGATATCGCCCAAAGCCAAACCACGGATAATTAAAGTCGCAGATTGTGAGCCTGAGTTTCCTCCGGTCCCCATCAGTAGGGGTAAATAGGACACAAGGGAAATGACTTTTGACAGCAAACCTTCAAAATGAGTAATAATTAATCCCGTAACCATAAGCGAGACCATGAGAAACAGCAGCCATGGGAAACGGTTTTTTACATGCGTCAACACACTTGTATATAGATATTCTTCCGTTGAAGCCTGCAGACCCGCCATCTTTTGAAAGTCTTCAGTAGTCTCTTCGTCTATGATGTCAAGTATGTCATCAACTGTAATAATCCCTATTAACCGGTTTTCGTTATCAACTACAGGTATAGCTAAGAATCCATATCTTTTAAACAGATTAGAAACATATTCCTGGTCATCTAATGCGTTTACTGATACGAAGTCCTTTTCAAGTATATCTTCAATTGGAACATGGTCATCAGAGATTACCATAGTGCGAAGAGATACTATACCATAGAGCTTTCTGCCCACATCTTTTACATAACATGTGTAAACAGTTTCGCTATCCATGCCTTCTCTTTTAATGTGGGCTAGAGCCTCTCCTACTGTCATATCTTTTCTTAGGCTGATATAGTCGGGAGTCATAAGGCTTCCTGCACTGTTTTCTGGATAGTTCAAAAAAGTATTAATCTGCTTACGTTTTTCTTTAGTTGAATTTGCAAGAACCTTATCTACTATATTGGCAGGGAGTTCTTCCAAGACGTCAATCATATCGTCAAAAGCAAGCTCTTCTATAATATAATGGATTTCCTTTTCAGTAATAACGTTGATAATAGCAATTTGCTTTTCAATATTTAAGTAGGAAAAGACTTCGACTGACATATCTTTAGGCAAGGTACGGAACAAGATGACAGCTATTTCAATTCCAAGGATATCAATTACGTCCCTCAGGATTTCGGCAACGTCAACAGCATTTATGTTCAAAAGTTCTGATCTAGCTTGAATGTATTTCTTCTCTTTAAGTAAATCTACAATAAGATTAACGATTTCATCGATTGTTCTATCTTTTTCGTAATCCATTGGACCGTACCTCCTTTAAAATATTTTGGTACAATTTCCATGCTTACTTGATAGATTTATAGACAGGTTAAATAGTCAAAAATCTTAAGCGAAAGCAAGCACATGTATGTAATGTACCAATCTGTTTATGACTGTGACTAGGTCCAGGGTTAGTATCCATGTTTTGCTTTCACCTCTCTTTAAAAATAGATTTGTTAACTCTAAAATTATATCCTTATATAAGGGTATATTGCAAGTAAAATTGATCATCATATCAAAAAAGTTTAAGATTGTTATTTATTGACATATGACAAGTTCTTTACTTTAGTGTTAAGAATGTTTACGAAAAGTAAAAAAAAATATAGAATAGAAATAAATAATAAAGGAATAATGAGGATAGGAGAAAATGGATAAAGCTCGTTTAATAGATGAAGCATTTGTCAATACTTTTATCAAGAAGCGTCACATGGATCTACATAAGGGTGATTGCGGAAAAGTACTAATTGTTGCTGGAAGCAAAGGCATGGCCGGAGCAGCGATTCTAAGTGCCAGGGGGGCCTTGCGCAGCGGGGCCGGGCTAGTACAAGTATCCGTGCCTGAAGAACTCTTTTCCATTATACAGGTAGGTGTACCTGAAGCCACCTGTGTATCCAGGACGCTTCCACCGGACAAGCTTGAAAATTATCAAGCAGTTGTAGTCGGTCCGGGGTTGGGAGATGATAAATCTAATGCGCCATTGATTAAAAATATCCTTGAATCAAATTGTAAAGCTGTGGTATTGGATGCCGATAGCCTCAATTTAATATCTCGATTTAAAGAACTCGGGGCATTACTAAAAGCTGCGGAGGGTCGTACTGTGATAACACCTCATCCTGGAGAAGCTGCGAGATTACTAAAGACTTCTGCTAAAGAAATAAATGCTGACAGAATTAAAGCGGTTCGACAATTGGCAGAACAAACAGGTGCAGTAGTTGTGTTAAAGGGAGCGGGCACTCTGGTGGCAACCCCGAACGAAAAAACATATATTAATACGACAGGAAACCCGGGGATGGCAACTGGCGGAAGTGGTGACGTACTATCAGGCATCATCGGAGGACTGCTAGGACAAGGCCTATCCTGTCTAGAGGCTGCGTCGGTAGGCGTATATATTCATGGGTTAGCTGGTGACTTAGCAGCTAATTCTTTAGGAGAATACGGCATAATAGCTACCGACATTGCAAGTATGGCGGCCTTGGCCATCAAACAAACTATTAAAACTTAAGATTTGACAAATTACGACACAGCGTATATAATGTCGTATATACAAAAGCATATATGTTAGTATATACAAATAAGATAAAAGTCCTAGATGAGGTGATCGTATGTCCAATCTGAAAAAAATAATTGTAAGTATACCACAGTCTCTTTTAGAACAGGCTGAGCTTATAATGGAAGAGGAACAAAAAAATAGAAGCGAATTAATCAGAGAAGCCTTAGCGATGTATTTTGCGCAAAAGGAAAAAGAACGCATCCGGAATGAGATGATCAAAGGATATAAAGAAATGAGCATGATAAATTCAGATCTATCTGAAGAAGGAATGAATGATTATCTGGAAGATTTGAAGGAGTATGAAAGAAAATTAGATTGCAAACGGTGAGATCGAAATGATTACCGAAAAGCGAGAAAAGAGAGTGAGTGACTTGATAGTAAAAAAAGGTGAGATATATTTTGCCGATTTAAGTCCAGTCATAGGATCGGAGCAAGGAGGAGTTAGACCAGTCCTTGTAGTCCAAAATGACATCGGAAATAAATATAGCCCTACTGTAATTGTAGCGGCAGTTACGTCACAGATTAACAAAGCAAAACTGCCAACCCATGTGGAAATACGTGCTGAAGGTCACGGATTATCAAAGGATTCGGTAGTTTTGTTAGAACAACTCAGAACTATTGACAAGAGGCGTCTAAGGGAGAGAATTGGGAAAATAGATGAGGAATGTCTTAAAAGAACCAATGACGCTCTGTCAATAAGTTTAGGAATAGCTGATTTCTAGAAAGCCTATATGCTAAAGGAGAAGGTTATGAACAAAAGAAGAATCTCAGTATTAATCGTTGTAATTGCCCTCATTGTTACCACAATAGCGGTGGGGGCAGAAACTTATGAGCCAGGTTCTAAAGATGATCCGGTAGTTACTAAAAGCTATGTAGATTCCAAAATTGCAGAAATCAAAGCTCAAGGTACTTCCAGTGCAGTCTTTGAAGCTGTATTCGTAAAAGCAGGACAAAAGCTTATAGGAGGTGGAGGAACGGAATTAATCTTACGTAGTGGCACTGCTGTTGCTATAGATAACGGTGTAGATGGCTTATCCGATGTTACAGGGGCAAAGGATCTGCTTGGTGGCAATGCAGTGTCTAGAAACCACTTGTTGCTAATTCCTAGGGACGATGGTAGGGGAATAAGCGCAAAAACAGACATATGGGTAATGGTAAAGGGAAGCTACACTATCAGGTAACCTAAAGGGGGATAAGTATGAAAAATAATAGAAGAATTATAGCTGGATTATTAGTGCTTTTTTTGATGATAAGTCCTATTACTGCTTTAACGGTTTTCGGTGCAAGTTTTGGGGACGAGCTTCACAGTGATTCGTTATATATTGCAAATAAAACTGTTTTAGCAAATGGCGTCTATTGGAACAGCGGAGCAAATGATAGAATTACAGAGAATTACATCGAATACCAAGCTGGTGGCAATATAATTCCTAAGATCTCATATGGAAATGATATCTATGGAGCCGCGAGTTACAGAGCTGTTGTTGCAAAATCTGAGTCTGAAGGAGACCGGGTAGTAGCGGGACTTAACGGTGATTTTTTTCATATGTCCAACGGAGTTCCTTTGGGAATGACCATTAAAGACGGATTTCTTCTCACTTCAGAAGGTAGTAAAAATCCATCTATAGGCTTTTATGAAGACGGTAC
Organism: Clostridiales bacterium; assembly: GCA_012523915.1. Taxonomy (GTDB): domain Bacteria; phylum Bacillota; class Clostridia; order Peptostreptococcales; family Anaerovoracaceae; genus JAAYHT01. The sequence continues at coordinate 25,713 of JAAYSU010000170.1, read as the reverse complement.
AGCAATAATAGGCAGAGCAAATCTAAATATTAGGGTGAGTGGCGATAATTTGGCAAAGCCTGTCGGTTCAATACATCTAAACAAGGTTGTATCTAATTCCTCAGGTCTTATGCTTTATACAAGGGATTTTGCTGACGATGACACAAACAAGGCACCCATCCCGACTTATAATATTATTCTCGAAGTCGATTCAGGTGAGATTGCAATAAATAATGAGGTTGAAGCTAGGGTTGAGTCTGTCCTTGAGTCTGAGGGACCAACATATATTCCGGAGGGTAGAATCCTTTTAAGCATTTCTTTAAACACCGACTATCCGGGTACCTTATCCAATGTTCAGACCCTAACACCAGGAGATCATGTAACTATTGAGTTTAATGCGGATGAGGAATGGAATGATGTTCTATATGCAGTAGGTGGAGGCGATAAGCTTGTGACTGCGGGTTCTAATGTGGCACCAACAACAGTTGATGTTAACCCTCGTACTGCGATAGGTATTAAGAATGATGGAACCCTAGTCTTTTATACTGTAGATGGAAGACAGAGTGGCTACAGTAGAGGGGCAACTCTAAAAGAGCTTGCAGATCGCATGCTTGAATTAGGATGCGTAGAAGCACTTAACATGGACGGTGGTGGTTCTACGGCTATACATTCAATTTACCCGGGTAATAATATCATGGCAAATGTAAACAAGCCATCCCAGGGTTCATTAAGAAATTGTGCAAATTATATTCTCTTAATAAACACTGCTGATCCTACAGGTAGGATTGCTAATATACATCCTTATCCCTACAGCGCACAAATGTTGCCGGGAGCAGAATTGTCGTTTGATATAAAAGCTACAGATGACTATTATTATCCAGTTGCTTCACCGTCTGTTGATGATCTGTCTTTCAGCGCACCTAGCGAGTTAGGTAGCTTTGACAATAAGGGAGTATTTAAAGCAGGTTCTAAATCAAGAACAGGTAAAGCAACTATTAAGCTTGATAAAAGTGTATCCACTACTGTGGATATCTCAATTATCTCTAACCCTGATAAAATAAGTATTATTAATCAAAAAGATGGGAAAAGCATTACAAATATTACATTAAATGCAGGAGATATAATAGATCTAAGTGCCAATGCGGTTTACAAGACTATGCCTTTGATTTCTCAAGCCCATTGCTATGATTGGGAAGTAGAAGGAAATATCGGTACCATTGATAAAAATGGAAGATTCACTGCAGGAAACATTACTAGTGGAAGTGGAACCATAAGGGCTTCAGTAGGGGGAGCTAAGGCTTCAGTTACTGTCAATATTGTCAGCGTAGGCGAGCTTTTAGAATCCTTCGAAGGTCAAAATCACCTTTTAGAAAGCGGACCAGCTGAAGAGTATTCTGTAAGGCTTAACAGAGATTTGACAAAAGTGAAGTTTGGCTACCAAAGTGCAGAAATAAATTATGATTTTAATAAAACAGTTAAAAATGTTATAGACCTGCCTGCAAAGATGACCTTCTCAAAGAGTCCGGATACTATTAATTTCTGGATCTACGGGGATAATTCAGGTAATACCTTAAACATATTATTTAATACTAAGAATGGAGAACAGGAAGTAATAGCTACAAAACTAGATTTCACCGGATGGAAAATGCTAGTCCTTAATACACCGGAGGAAACGACATCTATAAAGTCTCTTATGCTAAATGCTACGGGAGCTGATAAGGGAACAATTTACCTTGATCAGTTTGTAGGTGGAGTAGGCTACTATGTTGACCAGCAGGCTCCGGTTATCGAATTGAAGGTTACAGATCGCAATGTTTCTGCTGTTGTAAGAGATGATATTGATCAAGAATTATCAGCAGATAACATTAAATTAAACTATGATGGAAAAGCTCTATCATTTAGCTATAACAAGGATACAAAGAAATTGACGGCGACCCTTCCTGAGCCTGATGGGTTTATGCATAGACTTAGCCTGACAGCTTCAGATCTAAGTGGAAATATTAACCGGAGTGCTTTAACTATCCCAGCAGGTGATGAAATGGTGCAGCCTTTTATAGACATGGGCAACCACTGGGCTGATGGCTTCACATCTTACCTTTACTATCAAGGTATAATCAAGGGTGTAAAGACAGATGCAGGCTTTATATATCTGCCGGATAATAATATGACTAGAGCTGAATTTGCAGTAATTATGACAAATTGGCTCGATAGTGAGGGATCGGATTTTAATGATGTAACCCTGCCCTTTGAAGATACATCCTCTATACCTGATTGGGCTCTTGATTCCGCCAAGGCCATGTATAAGATGGGGATAATTCAGGGAGTAGGTGTTGAAGGTAAGACTTACTTTAAACCCACAAGCCCAATAAGCAGGGAAGAGGTTATGACCATAATCGGTAGAACTCAGGAAAGGGGATTTGCAGAAGCGAAACTCGATCAATTTGGAGACAGCAATCAAGTATCATCTTGGGCCCTGCCCTATGTCAAAACCTTAGTTGAGCAAGGTGTTATTTCAGGATACGATGGCAAGCTCTGGCCTAAAAACCCTGTTACTAGAGCACAGGTGGCAACAATTATTACAGGATTAAATTAATTATAGTTTGGAGATTTCTATGAAAATTATGCTCTTCGCTGCCGGTGGAGACATCGGAGGAGGAAAAACTCATATATTATCCCTGGCAAGGGAATTGTCAAACAACAATAAACTTAGGTTGGTCAGTTTTCGTGATGGCGTTCTAGCTGACGAAGGTAAAGATATGAACCTAGATGTTCAAGTGATAGAAAATGGTTGGAATATCTTTAAAGATATGAAGATGGCCCTTGCCTCTGTCGATGAATTTAAACCGGATATTATTCATTGCCACGGGGCAAAGGCAAATATGCTAGGAGTTCTAGTTAAAAAGCTACGCTCAATTCCTGTTATGACAACAGTACACTCAGACCCCAGATTAGATTACATGGGCATGCCTTTAAAGCAGATTACATTTGGCTCTATCAATGCCATAGCTCTTAGAAATATGGATTTTTACATGGCAGTAGCGGATAAAATGGAACAAAACTTAATAGAAAGAGGCTTTGATCCCAGAAAAATATTTACTATATATAACGGACTGGATTTTTCTAAAGCAAAGTCGGATCCCAAGCCGCCAAAAGCTGAAGACGAAGATATTGTAGTTGGAATTGCAGCAAGGCTTACTCCTATAAAAGATATCGGAACATTGATTCGTGCTTTCGCTTTAGCATACAAGAAAAATCCCAGATTAAAGCTTTTAATAGCAGGAACTGGTGAGGATGAAAAGAAATTAAAAAAATTGGCTCGTGATCTAGGTGTAGATCATAGAGTTAAATTTGTCGGATGGGTCAGCGATATTAAAGGATTTTTCTCTGAAGTTGATATAAATGTACTGGCTTCGCTTTCAGAGACCTTCCCTTATTCTTTACTTGAGGGAGCTTATGAACACTGCCCTGCTATTGCGAGCCGTGTAGGCGGTATCCCAGCTCTTATTAAGCATGGTGAGAACGGCTTTATATTCGAACCCGGGGATGTAAAGACCTTTGCTGAGTACATATACAGGCTTTCAGTAGATGAAGATCTTAGAAGAACCTTGGCTGAGAACCTGTTTGAGAAGGCCAAATCCGATTTTTCACTCGAACGAATGAGAGAAGACCAAGAAAAGGTCTATAAAACTATAATGAGGCGTCAGAAAATAAGGGGAAGGCAGGGTGCTGTTATTTGCGGTGCATATGGTAGGGGGAATGCAGGTGATGAAGCAATACTAAAAGCAATTCTTTCTCAATTGAAAGAAATAGATCCAGATATGCCTTTCTGGGTAATGTCGAGGAATAAAAAAGAGACGAGCCTGGTATGTAAAACTAGATCATTCTACATTTTCAATATATTCGCATTTTTCTCAAGCTTAAGAAAAGCAAAGATCTTTATAAACGGTGGAGGAAGCCTAATACAAGACGTTACTTCATCGAGATCGCTATATTTCTATCTATTTACCTTAAAGGCAGCAAAGTGGTTTGGCTGCCGCATAATCATGTATGGTTGTGGAATAGGACCAATAAAATTAAAAAGGAATCGTCGTATTGCTGCTAAGGTCCTTAACGACACAGCAGAGATTATTACCCTTAGAGACAGTATATCTTATAAAGTTTTAAAAGAAATGAAGGTAGAAAAGCCGGAGATCATATTATCGGCAGACCCTACTATCAATTGTAAGAAAGCATCTAAGGCTGAGGTTGAAGCCACTTTTATCTCAGAAGGTGTTCCTCCTGAGATTAGGAAAATAGGGCTCTGCTTGAGAAATTGGCATAGCTTTAATAAGCCTGAATATGTAGCAGAAGCCGCAGATTATGCCTATGAAACCTATGGCCTTGTTCCGGTATTCTTACCGATTGAGCTTCCTAAGGACCTTAGTGCCGCTGATAAGGTCATAACCCACCTTAAGAGCCCCTATTATGTCTGCAGTAAAAGGCATAGTGTGGAGGAATTAATCGGTATGCTGGGATCAATGGAACTTGTAGTAGGGATGAGACTTCATTCAATAATATTTGCTACAGCAGGAGGAGCTCCTACAATAGGGATATCATATGATATCAAAGTGGACAGCTTCTTAAAAGACATTGACTCCAATGCCTGCATTCCGCTTGAAGAGCTTACGGCAGAAAAATTATGCAGAGAAATTGATTATGCAATGGAAAATGGTAGCTTACGAGCCAAGACTGTAGCAGAGAAATTGCGCAAACAGGAAAAAATTAACATAGAAGCAGCTAGAAGACTTTTACAAGATACAGGAGGTTATTGATGCGTCAGATTGTATGTATTTCGACCTCGAACTATTTCCCAGTTCCGACAAGAAAACAAAATGTAATGAATAGGCTTAAGGATGCGGAGATTATATACATAGATCCGCCTGTATCTTTATTGGCTCCTTTAAAAGATAGATCAGCTTTAGAGCGCTTGACTGCTTATAGGCGTCCGGGGCAGAAGGTAAGGGAAAACATTACTGTCTATCCTCCACCTCCATCTTTCCCTTTTTTTAATAAGTATAGATGGATTAATAGGATCAATCAAAAAAGGCTTTCGCGCTATATAAAAAAATTAATAAGGCGTCATGGCTTTGATAAACCATACCTTTGGTGTTACTCTCCCACTTCATGCGATTTAATAAAACATATACCAAATAGGGGAGTAATCTATGATTGTGTAGATAGGCACTCTGCCTATAAAGGTATGATCAATCCTCCAGTTGTAGATAAGATGGAAGAGGATTTAGCTAAAAAAGCTAATTTTGTATTTTGTACAGCACAGGGCTTGTATGATACCCTAATTGAGTATAATAAGAACATTGAACTAATACCTAATGGAGTGGCTTACGAAATATTCTCTAAGGTATCCCAGGAAAAGAAGAAGGATGACAAACCGGTATTCGGATTTATAGGAATGCTTCAGGAATGTATAGATTACGACTGCATTGAAAAGCTGGCTGAGGCGTATCCAAAGGGTGAAATAATTATGATAGGTAGAACACTACCGGGAGTTGATATATCAGCCTTAAAGAAGTATTCTAATATTAAATTTTTAGGATTAATTCCTCAAGTTGAATTGCCAAAATATATTAGCAAATTTGATGTTTGCCTTAATGTATTTCGTCAAGGCCGTCTTTCAAAAGATGTAAGCCCTTTGAAGCTATATGAATATTTAGCTACAGGAAAACCCATTGTAAGCACGAAAGAACCCTTACAGGTTACTGATTTTTCTGATGTTGTTTATATAGCTGAAAATGCTGATGACTTTGTGGTAAAATGTGAAGAAGCATTAAATGAAAATGACCAAGAAAAAGTAAAAAAGAGAATTGAATATGCAAGGGCTTGTTCTTGGGATGAGCGGGTTAAAAGAATGGAAGAACTTCTTGAGCTTAACAGAATATTTTAAGTAAATGGAGGATGAAATGAAGATAATTAACGAGAAGGGAAAGCTGTTTGGAATAATAAATGTTGTTGATTTAGTAATCTTAATAGCTGTTATTGCAGTTCTTGGATCCATTGCCTGGCAGCTTTTTGGAACCCGACTTAATGATGCAATTTCACCCCAGGTTGATTTAACAGCTGAGGTTGTAATAATAGGTACTGCGCCCAGATTGTTAGAAGAGATTGAAAGACAAGACCTAGTAGGTGAAAGACTGGTTGCAGGTAATGAATATATGAATGCTACTATTACAGATGTCTGGTTTGAAGATTACATCATACAGGCCATAAGGGATGACGGTGTAATAGTTGATGCTATTGACCCCAGTAAAAAGGATGTAGTAGTAGAGATAAAAACTAAGGTTGCAGAGGGGACACCTAGTCCTAAGATAGGTAGCCAGGAGGTAAGGGCGGGGAGGACATTTATTGTAAAGACTCAGACCTTTGAATGCAGCGGAACGATCCGTAAAGTTAAGATTGGTGAATAATATCCGAGGTGGGGTTAATGAATAGCGTTTTACAAAACAGTTTAGCAAGAGAAAAGATTTCTGCATTCATAATGTATTTTATTAATATTTGGCGCCAGGGTATTCTTTATAGGGCGATCAATAGTTTTAAAACTAACTATCAGCTATCCGTTACAAAGAAGTTTTGGATCCGCTTCTGTGAGTTTGATAGCGGTATTGAAAAATCCTATTACTACAAGTTGGCAGGATTTTTAAGAGAGATTCTCTACTCTATAGGATATGCAATAGAACAAAGCTTGTTCTATCGCCTCTTAATTTGGATTAAAGACAAATATTTCTCCATCACAAAGGGAAGTATTGTATTTTGTTGTATTCATAAATTAAGCTTACACCAGTGGCTGCTTGTTGCTTTCGCCCTTTATCTACCGATTGAGTATGTGATTAGGGTTAAGATAGCGTTTTCTCCTTTAGCTTCAGCCTGGGAGGAACTATTCATCTTTGTTTCGGTAGTATTTATACTATGGAGAAAGGCTTTAAGGCGGACAGTTGCAATAAAAAGGGAGACAGCTTTGGATGGATATATTATTATGTTTATGGCTGTAGGCCTGCTTTTAATGTCTGCAGTAAATCCTTACCCTGCCGTTGCACTAGCAGGATATAGGGCTGTTGTACAGTACATGGTATGGTTTTTCATAATTTTAAGACTCATAGAGGATGACCAAGATTTTAAGATTGTATATTATACCTTTTTAGGGATGGGAGCTTTACTCTGTCTTCACGGCATCTACCAATATGTTATTGCTGTGCCTATACCAGCTACCTGGGTAACACAAACAGAAATGGGTGTGCGAACAAGGGTCTTTTCTCTAACGGGCAGTCCCAATATATTCGGTTCATTAATTGTACTTCTAGCCCCCATGGCTGCAGGTCTAATTTATTTCAGTAAAAAAAAATGGATGAAATTCCTGTACTTTTGTATAACCGGCATAATATGCCTTTGCCTCCTTTTTACTTTTTCAAGAGGAGCATGGGTTGGAATGGTCGTTGCGGTAATAGTATTTGCACTATTTATTGATAGACGTTTACTTGTTTTAATGGCAGCAGCAGTAGCAGGAGTATTAGTATTTGTTCCTTCTATTACAAATAGATTGACCTATCTTTTTACATCGGATTATGCGGAAGCATCTGCCATAGGAGGAAGGGCACTTAGATGGCAGGTAGGAAAGATGCTTCTATTAGAGAACAATCCTTGGTTAGGATTTGGCCTTGGCAGATTTGGTGGCGCCGTTGCCATGAATAATAAGATTCTGGATGAAACTGAAGAATTCTACTATTTTTATATGGATAACTACTATCTAAAGACCATGGTTGAGATGGGCTATATCGGAATAATCTTTTTTATAATTCTCCTAGCTGCCTTGGTGATATGGGGACTAAGAGCAATCTATCGAAGCAATATTGAGCATATTAGTGATAGGGAGGATCCTCTCTTTAGAAATATTGGAAACCCCAAGGCTCTTTCCGTAGGAATCTTCTCCGGTTTAATTGGGGTCCTAGTACATTGCTATTTTGAAAATATCTTTGAGGAGCCATATATGATGGCCTATTTCTGGGGTTTGGCGGCAATGCTAATGTATCTGGGCTTTTTCAGACGGGGTCAATTGTTTCCTAATAAGTAACATGAAAAACCTGCATCTTTGGCATCAGATAAAGAAACAAAGTTCCGTGTATCTAAGAAGTTCTTATGACGCATTACCTCTGCCAGCTTGTGAAAAGGCAACTCTTTAAAACTGCCATGATGCACTCCAAGTACTAAAAGGTCGGAGCCTGTTGCAGCAGTAATAAGGTCTGTTGCATTACCATCATATTTTTCTACATGGGGATCATAAATTGATACTTTAATCCCATCTTTCTTAAGAATATCAATAAGGTAGATAAGTGGGCTTTCCCTAATATCATCTACATCAGGCTTATATGTGATTCCCAAGATTGTTACCTTGGGAGAATTTATAGTAGATAGTATTCGTTTAATTCTATCAGCAACGAAACTAGGCATAGAGTCATTGGTCTTACGGGAAAGTTCAATGATCTTTGCATTATCCGGTTGTTTTTCCACGATAAACCATGGGTCAACTGCAATGCAATGACCGCCTACCCCAGGGCCCGGTTGATGTATATTAACTCGCGGGTGCTTATTGCAAAGTTCGATAGCCTCCCATACATTAATATTGAGATCTTCACAAATCTTGGCGAGCTCATTGGCAAATGCGATGTTAACGTCCCGGTATGTGTTCTCTGCGAGTTTACATAATTCGGCTGTCCTGCTGTCAGTAAGATAGATTTCACCCTTTACAAATGTCTTATATACCTTTGCAATCTTTTCTGATGAAATAGGATTAATACCGCCTGCCAAACGGCTGTTGAAAACCAGTTCCTTTAGTATTTGTCCAGGGATAACTCGTTCGGGGGAATGCCCCACAAAGAGCTCTTCTCCAATTTTTAAAGCTGATTTTTCTAAAATAGGGATCATTAATTCATCCACCGTTCCTACAGGGGAGGTAGATTCTAATATAACTAGGTTCCCTTTTCTTAAATAAGGAACTATACTTTCTGTAGCTGAAATTACATATGACATGTCAGCTTTTTTTTGAGTTGTGATTGGAGTAGGCACGGTTATGATGAATACGTCTGCTTCTTCTGGTACTAGTGATCCACGAAGAAACTTGTCCTTGACAACCTTACTGACTAGTTCCGCCAGCCCCTTTTCCTCTATAATTATTTCGCCCTTATTTAGAGCATCTATAACTTTTGGGTTTTTATCGACTCCTACAACCTCGCACCCCGCTGATGCAAACATTGAAGCTGTTGGTAGGCCGATATAACCTAGTCCAATTACACAAATTTTCATATATTATTCTCCAAACCTGTCAAAACTTGTATTGACACTAATTATAATAATTGTATAATAAGCAAAGCAGATAAATGATAGCATAAAATTAAAAGGAAGTAAACAAATGCAAGATATGTTAGAGAGTAAATTCAGGCCAGTAGGACCTTGGCAATGGGTAATTTTAGTATGTTTAGTAGTTAAGCCCTTATTGTTTTACTATTTGATGAATATCGAAATCAACTTCACATATTTATGGGTTTCTACAGCTTTGTTTTTAATATTATTCTTTTCAAGTTTCCATCGTCTGTGGATTCCAATTGTATTCTATTTCCTATTTTCTATCTTAATGTTTTGTGATGTGACTTTTAATGCTTATTTTAATGGATATTTAAGTGTATCAATGCTTGGTTCAAGCAAGTACTTAGGCGATGTCACTGATGTTATAATAGAAGTAATACAGCCTAGGTTTTTCTTGCTGTTAATAGATTTGCCTGTACTGATAGTCGCATTAATAATGAACAAGCACAAGAGAACCAATAAAAGATGGCCGCTAGTTTTAGTATTAGTAGTTCTAATAGCAATATTGGTAGTAGGCAGCGTAACTGATATAGTATTTCTTAAATCGATGGGGAACCTTGAGTTTTTCTCTTACCATATAAAAGATGTGCTTGCAGAGACTACAGGTTTTGGCCTAACAAAGATTGAAGAGGAAGATCCCTTAGACTATGAAGTGGATGAATCTGACCTTCTTTTTGGTATAGCTGAAGGTAGGAACTTAATCGTTCTTCAGATGGAAGCATTACAGAATTTCGTAATAAATAGGGATTACTATGGACATGAAATTACTCCTGTATTGAACAATTTAATTAAAGATAAGGGTACTATATACTTTGATAATTACTATATGCAGATTGCAGCCGGAAACACTTCTGATGCTGAATTTGCTACAAACAACTCGCTATATGGGTCTGTTAACAGCTATACTTATGAAATATATAAGAATAATACCTTTAGGGGTCTACCAGTGCTGCTAAAAGAGAGAGGCTATAGCACAATAGCCATGCATGGGTATGACGGCAGCTTTTGGAGCAGAAAAGATATGTATCCCGCCCAGGGCTTCGATACATTTATTGACGATAAGGGCTATAAACCTTCTAAAATCCATGGTTGGGGGATTCTCGATCATGAATTCTATATTCAATCAGTTGAATATTTAATAGAAACACCTCAGCCCTTCTATAGTTTTATGGTATCATTAACTAACCACACTCCTTTCGAAATGGATGAGGAATTAAAGACTATTGAACTCAAGGATAAACATATAGGTACCAGGTTCGGAAACTACCTTAACAGCATTGCTTATTGTGACAGTGCAGTAGGAGTTTTAATTGATGAACTTAAAAAAGCGGGTTTATATGAAAATACAGTTATAGCTATCTATGGGGATCATTTCGGCTTGGCACAATACGATGTGGATAATGAAGTAGTCTTGACTGATTTTTTAGGGAAACCTTATCGATTTGATGAAATGGCTAATATACCTTTAATAATCCACATTCCTGGTGAGGACATAAACCAGACGATTTCTATAGCCGGGGGACATATGGATTTCTTGCCAACCATAGCTCATTTATTGGGCTTTGAGGAACTGAACACTATCTATTTGGGGCAGAACCTGTTTACTGCTGAATCAGGATTTGTAATTCAAAACAGGTATGCACCTTTAGGTTCTTTTATTGCAGATGATATAATCTACTTCATGTCGATGGACGGCATATTTGAAAACGGTAAAGCATGGAAATTGGATACAGGAGAGGCAGTACCAATTGATGGTTTAAAACATCTTTCTGACAGGTCGAAAGGACTTATAATGTTATCTGAACAGTACCTTGAAGAAGATAAGCTAGCTGAAGATAAGGAAGAGTAAGATGTTAAAAAGAAAGCAGATTGAAATACTAGGCGTCCCAGTTGATAGGGTAAATATGGAAGAAGCTAGGCTGTTATTCGAAGGTTTGATGAGTAAAGAAGGCTGTAGCTTGATAGTTACGCCTAACTCCGAGATTATATATAATGCTGATAAGGATTTGGAGTTAAAGAACATTTTAATCTCTGCAGATTTGGTTATTCCTGACGGAATAGGTTTAATTTATGCCTCTAAGATATTAGGGTCACCTTTGCAAGAAAGAGTTACAGGCATAGATTTTTTAAATGCTATACTGGATTGGTTTAATAGTAATGGCGGATCTATCTTTTTCCTGGGTGGGAAACCCGGTATAGCATCCTTGGCTGCTGAAAAGATAAAGCTTGCCTTTCCAAATCTAAGAGTTGCGGGAACTCATCATGGCTACTTTCCAAGGGAAGATGAACAAGATATTGTTAATATGATCAATAGTTCTAATGCCGATTTTCTATGTGTTGCAATGGGAGCCCCTAGACAGGAGAAGTTTATTGCTAGACATAAAGAAAACCTGGGGGTAAAGGCGGCAATAGGCGTAGGGGGCAGCCTGGATGTATGGGCAGGAGCTGTGAAGCGGGCACCGGAATTCTATCAAAGGTTAGGCCTTGAATGGCTGTATAGGCTTATAAAACAGCCTAGCCGTTACAAGAGGATGATAGCTTTACCTCTATTTATGTTAAAGGTACTGAGGACAAGAATCGTTAAATAACAAAAAAATAGATGCGAGGCAATTTATATATGAGCAAAAACAAGGTTATGAAAACATCTTATCTAATGCGTCGTTTTATACCTTATTATAAAAAATACCGCTGGATATTATTACTGGATTTATTTTGTGCAGCTTTGACTACGGTCTGTGAGCTGGTACTACCTTTAATTATAAGATATATCACCAATATGGGCATGAATCGCCTTGAAGAGTTGACGGTTAGAACGATACTTACTTTAGGCGCCCTATATCTTGTCCTTAGGTTAGTTGACGTTGCTGCAAACTATTTCATGGCATATTTTGGACATATGATGGGGGCAAAGATAGAGACCGATATGAGAAGAGACCTGTTTTCTCATCTGCAAGACCTATCCTATTCTTATTATGATAATACCAAGATAGGACAAATAATGGCACGTATTACAAGTGACCTATTTGATGTTACAGAGTTTTCTCATCATTGTCCGGAAGAATATTTTATTGCAGTGCTTAAGATCAGCATTTCCTTTGTGATCCTTGCAAATACGGATCTTGCATTAACCTTAATAATATTTTCATTAATCCCAATCATGCTTATTTGTTCAATGTCTTTTAGTAAGAAGATGAGAGGAGCCTTCAAAAAATCAAGGTATCAAATCGGGGAAATTAATGCACAGGTTGAAGACAGTCTACTTGGTGTTCGTGTTGTAAAATCATATGCGAATGAGGAGATAGAAGAGGAAAAATTCCGCAGAGGAAATGAAAGATTCTTGAATATTAAGGATGAAGCCTATAGATATATGGCGGGCTTTCAAAGCACTATAAGGCTGTTTGACGGAATAATGTATATTGCTGTCGTGATAGCTGGTGCAATATTTATGATATACGGAAGAATTAATCCTGCGGATCTAGTAGCATATCTGCTTTATGTTACCATGCTATTGAATTCCATAAGACGTATTGTGGAGTTTACTGAACAGTTTCAAAGAGGTATGACCGGTATCGAAAGATTTATTGAAATAATGGATACAGATGTAGAAATTATTGATTCAGAGGATGCAGTACCCCTTGAAAATGTTCAAGGGGAGATTAGATTCGACAATGTAAGCTTTAAATATTCGGATAATAACAAGAATGTACTTTCAGATATTGATCTAACCGTAAAAGCTGGTGAGAATGTGGCTCTGGTTGGTCCTTCCGGAAGCGGAAAAACCACATTGTGTAACCTTATACCCAGGTTTTACGATGTTACTAAAGGAAGGATCCTAATTGACGGTCAAGATATTAAAGATGTTACCATAAAATCACTTCGTTCCCAGATAGGCATGGTTCAGCAGGATGTCTATCTCTTCTCAGGGTCGGTTTATGAAAATATATTATATGGAAGACCTGATGCTACTAAAGAAGAGGTATATGAGGCAGCAAAAAATGCAGGAGCGCATGATTTCATTATGGAACTTCCTGATGGCTATGATACCTATGTAGGCGAAAGGGGTGTGAAGCTTTCCGGAGGTCAAAAACAAAGGATTAGCATAGCTAGGGTGTTTTTAAAAAATCCTCCTATTCTAATTTTAGACGAAGCTACTTCAGCCCTTGACACAGAAAGTGAAATGATTGTGCAAAGATCATTAGAAAGACTTGCTAAAGGAAGGACAACCTTTACCATAGCCCATAGACTGACTACTATAAGGAATGCTAAAATAATATTGGTATTAACCGATAACGGAATAGAGGAGAAGGGAAGTCATGAGGAGCTGTTAGAAAAACGAGCTATATATTACAATCTCTATAAGATGTATGAAAAATGATGCAGGAGAAAACATGGTTAATTTAGGAAACGATTGGGACCAATTATTGAAGGATGAATTCGAAAAAGATTACTACTTAAAATTACGTAAATTTTTAATTCAGGAATACAGGACAAGGATAATATATCCTTCCATGTATGATATTTTCAACGCATTAAAGTTTACCCCCTATAATAAAGTTAAGGCTGTGATACTGGGTCAGGACCCATATCATGGAGAAGGTCAGGCACATGGTTTGTGTTTTTCAGTGAAAAAGGGAGTAGCCATACCTCCATCGTTAAGGAATATATATAGGGAATTGTATGATGACTTAAGTATCCGACCTCCTGATCATGGTTTCTTAAAAGACTGGGCTGACCAGGGTGTTATGCTATTAAATACTGTTTTAACGGTTCGTAAAGGTCAGGCTAATTCACATAAAGGAATGGGTTGGGAAATATTTACCGATAAAGTTATAGAATTATTGAATAAAAGAGAAGACCCGATGGTATTCTTATTATGGGGTGCCAATGCCAAGTCTAAACGTGAATACATAACTAATAAAAATCATTTAGTTCTTACAGCAGCTCATCCCAGTCCACTGTCAGCACACAATGGTTTTTTTGGATGTAGGCACTTTTCAAAAACAAATCATTTTTTAGAACAATATGGAGAACATATTGACTGGGAAATTAAATAATTGGAGGGAAAAGCGATGGAACCCGGGACAATAATACTTATCATTATTATAGCAGTTATTGCAATACTTGTGCTACGAATCATAGGGGCATATAATGCCTTTGTAAGATTTAGAAATATGGTTGATGAAGCCTTCTCAACAATGGATGTTTATCTAAAGAAAAGATATGATTTAGTACCTAATCTTGTGGAGACCGTAAAGGGGTATGCAGCTCATGAATCCGACACCCTTGAGAAGGTTGTAAAAGCGAGAAACTTTGCTACAAGTGCCACCAGCATAGAAGATAGAGCTCAAGGCGAAGACTTGCTTTCGGGAGCATTAAGAAATCTATTTGCTCTATCTGAAGCCTATCCTGATCTTAAGGCGAATACAAATTTTTTAGATCTTCAAAAACAGCTTCAGAGAATAGAAGAGGATATTGCCAACTCCAGAAAACAATATAATTCAGTGGTTAGGGAGTTTAATACAAGGATAGAGGTTTTCCCGGGTAATATAATAGCAGGTATTTTTAACTTTACAAAGAGACCACTTTTTGAAGTAAAGGATGAACAGCATAGGGAAGCTGTTAGGGTAGAGTTCTAATAGAGTACTAAGCCTCCATCTACGGAAAAGGGGGTAAGTGTTTCCGCAGGAGGAGGCCTTTACAAGTGTTATGGAACAGATTAAGGATTAACAAAAGGCACTCCGAAGTATTCAGTTAAAGATAGAACCATGGCCCTGGCTATTGCATCGACATTGTCCTGGATCCAAGTTGCATCGGACCAGTTATCATGATAAGCAACTTCTACCAGTACAGCAGGTGCAATTGTATTTCTCAGCTCATATAATGCTGTTGAGGGAACGGTAATAACTAATTCTGGATTAGGATAGATAGCTCTGAAGTTATTTGCAAATATCTCTGCGGCTTGTTGTCCCAAGGTGCTAGTTGTAAAATAGTAGATATTGGGACCTTGAAATGCACCGGGCATAGTTTCAGGCGATGCATTAGAGTGAATGGCTAAGTGAAAATCATAATTCCCCTCATTAGACATTCTAACTGAAGTACCAACAGTACCTTCAGGATCATTTCTTCCATATTGAATACCCGAGGCTTCCAAGTAAGGAATCATGGCGTCGGTAATCAAATTCATCCAATATTCTTCACTTCCTGTGCTTGTTATAAAAAGGTTGTATTCCTGAGTAGAGGGACTTAAAAATACAGTGGGCATATTATAACTCCCCTTTCCATGCTTATTATTTGCATAATATATATTATGCTATGCTAATTATTGATGTGAGGGATGTAGCAAATTAATAGTCCCCGCCTTACCAAGATACCAGTGTTAGTGTATAATGAATCTAATATTTAAATGGACTTGTTTATTATAAAGGGGGATAAGATGAACGCTATACCTATATTATTTCGCTACTGGATATTTCTACTGGCAGTACTCTTAGGATCGAGATTTTTTGGTGTGCATGAGGATCCTAAAGCAACGATAATTATTGTAATAGTTGCGACTATCATATTCGTAATAGCTAATTTAATTATTGCTAAAAGGAAATAATATATTTATTTAGAATAGCCTCCAACAGATTGGGAAAACTAACCACACATAAAGTTTAGGAGGCTTGTAATGGCTAACAATAATCAATTAAAGTGTGTACAAAAAATTCGCGGTATACTTCCTATTCAAGAAAGCTTCGACATTGTTGAACGCATCATAGATGTAGGGGGTAGGGACTCATACTTATATTTCATCGATGGATTTGTAGATAGTGATATGTTACAGGAAATGATTACAACCTTCCAAGAAATTACTGTCTCTGAAATGGATGAATATCCTACAGCCACTGATTTTATTAAATACAGAATACCCCACATCCAGGTTAGTGAAATTTCGGATATAAATTTGGCAGTGACGGATATACTTGCTGGTCATGTCGGATTTATTATAGAAGGTTACGATACAGTGATCTTATTGGATTTAAGATTGTATCCTGTACGGGGTGTTGAGGAGCCAGAGAAAGAAAAGTCTTTGCGTGGCGCCAAGGACGGTTTTGTAGAGACGCTTGTTTTTAACACCGCATTAATTCGGAGAAGAATTAGGGATCCAAGGTTAGTTTTTGCTTCATTGAAAGTAGGGAATATAAGCAATACTGATGTAAGTATTGGATACATGAAAGGTATTGTTGATGAAGAAATACTTAATAGGCTTATTGATAAGATAAATAAACTCGACATTGATACTTTAACAGTAAGTGATCAAACTTTAGTAGAAGCTTTGGATAATTCTAGATGGCTCAATCCATTTCCTAAGATTCGTTATAGTGGAAGGCCTGATGTTGTTGCTGCTCATTTAACAGAGGGTAAATTTGTTATTTTAGTTGATAATAGTCCTAATGCTATTCTACTTCCTATTGGTTTTTTTGATTTAATACAGGACGCTGATGAATTCTATTTTCCAGTTATTACAGGAAACTTTTTTAAGTTCATTAGAAATACAACGATGATGGCATCGGTATTTCTTACACCTTTATATCTTCTTGTAGATAAAGAAATATTATCTTTACCAGCTTCATGGGAATTTATTTTGCCCCAGGAGGAATATGCCTTGCCTATATTTTGGCAATTTTTGATCCTCGAAATTGCATTAGATGGCTTAAATTTGGCATCACTTAATACACCAAGTTCCCTTGGCATGTCATTGTCCGTAATAGGTGCATTGTTGTTAGGTGAACAATCTATTCAGGCAGGCTGGTTTATACCTCAGACAATCGTTCTAATGGCTGTTATAGCTTTAGCTGCATTTTCCCAGCCTAGCATTGAGTTGGCATATGCAAATAAATTTTTGAGGATATTTTTATTAATAGGTGCCCACCTGTTTAGCCTATGGGGATTTCTCATTGTTCTTGTGATTGAAATCATCATTTTGGCTTTTACAAAGACTATAACGGGGACACCTTATCTTTATCCACTTATACCCTTTAATAAGAAAAAACTTATTAAAGTATTATTCCGAATTCGTACCAAGCAAAATAAGTAATAAATTATCGGCGCAATACCGGATCGCAAAATTCTCCGAAAAATCTGACGAACCTTACTGAGAAAAAATCACACACAGTAACTTCTCCACTGCAAGAGTCTTGTAGCAAGATGTAATTAATGCCTACCCCAACAAGATAACCAATGCGTGTTGCCAGACCAGTGGTGCCTATTAAGAATTCAACAGAGCATGGTTTACCGATTTGTGTTCGGAGGAAACTATTCATATACTGTATATTCTCGTAGGTAAGGTATTCTTTGTACTCGTTTGGCAGTAATGGATTGCTTGGGATTTCGTAAATAGGTGGATCTGGAATAACCATGGGCATAAGGGAAGTTCCATCTATTCTTAACTCTGGAACCGGCCTTTCTGCAACATCAACCAGCAGTGGCATTTCACTTAAATCCAGCTGATAGGTTGCTGGTCCTGTGGGTTGCCTGTCATTAATTGGCATAGGAGGAGGACAGGGGCACACTCCTTCTTCCGATAATGGAGTTTCAGGCACATCTGGAGCAGGCATTCTGGGAGTAGGTGTAACCTCTTGTGGTCTTGGAGTAGGAATAGCTGTCTCGGGTATATCGGGGGTAGTTAGAGGTATCTCAGGGACTAATTCCGAAGGAAAACCTTCTGGGATTCGCCCGGGAGGGAAACCCCTAGGAGAAATAGGTGGTAGGGTTATTTCAGGCATTCGTGGAAGAGTGGGAGCAGGCATCACTTGTTCAGGGGGAGTTGCCGGAACTTGTCTAGATGGTGGTATAGGTATGGGTATATCTGGTATTGGGGTAGGAGTAGGGCTAGGGGCTTGTGGCATTCCGGGTGCAATTGGAATTTGTGGCATTTCTGGTATTTGTCCGGGAATGAGGCTTTCAGGCATAGTGTTTTGTACTGCCTGTGTTTTAGGTTTATTGTAGGCTTTTTTCTGTTGCATTTTTTCATACTGAAGTCCGTTTCGGGGATAATGCATATATAAACCTTCTTTCTTTTAAGTACTTGGATAGAAAACCGTTGGTATATAGAAGCAATGGTCTCCTATCCTGTTATGAATAACTCCATAATTAGGAGGGGGGAAATAAGGTGCGCAAGTAAGACTGAATGGATTGTAGAAATATAATGAATGATCGACACCAGGCAATCTACCACCAGTTAATGCCCAGTCTGCGATTTCAAAATGAATTTCGGTTGGACGCATATTATAGATGTTTTGTGGATTTGGGACGCCGTTTTTCTCAGTCCAAGCGCAGTCAAATTGGCCTGGTTGAAAGACAATATTACGCAAATTACCACCTTGATTGACTCTGCCGAATTCGCCGTGGTCAATGGTGGTCCTATTCATTACTACGGTTGCGACTGCCCTCATTCCTATCTCTCCTTCTCCACCGGCTTCACACATAATAAGTCGGGCTAAGAGTTCTCTATCATCGTAATCATCGTAGGGCATAAGCAAAATATCCTCCATTTAAGTAGTTACTGTATACTTTGCATTATATGCATTGAAAGTAAAATTTGATATAGATTTCACGGTCATTAATTGGGATAGGGGATATAATTTGTTGTTTAAAGCAATACTATTAAGGTTATATATCAATTTGCTTTTTAATATTACTACTTGTATTATTAAATATTTATCGTATATAATGATGTGACTATATTTACGGATAGGAGGTTTTTTTGATTGGCAAA
The DNA here is from genome assembly GCA_012523915.1 of Clostridiales bacterium. Classification (GTDB taxonomy): domain Bacteria; phylum Bacillota; class Clostridia; order Peptostreptococcales; family Anaerovoracaceae; genus JAAYHT01. The sequence continues at coordinate 6,566 of JAAYSU010000170.1, read as the reverse complement.
AGTTAAAATAACAGAAACAGGATTACGCGATGGTCATCAGTCTTTGATAGCAACAAGAATGACAACAGATGAAATGTTGCCCATTTTGGAAACAATGGACCAAGTGGGATATCATGCTTTGGAGATGTGGGGAGGAGCAACTTTTGATGCTTGTCTTCGTTTTCTAAATGAAGATCCATGGGAAAGACTAAGAGTCATTCGTAAAAATATAAAGAATACGAAGCTGCAAATGTTGCTCAGAGGGCAAAACCTCTTGGGATACAAACATTATGCTGATGACGTAGTTGAGGAGTTTGTAAAGAAGGCACTTGCAAACGGTATCGATATTATCAGAGTATTTGATGCTCTAAACGATCCGAGAAACCTTAGAAAAGCTATTGAAACAGTAAAAAAAGAGGGTGGAATAGCGCAAGCTGCCATGTCTTACACAATAAGCCCTGTTCATACCAATGAAGTTTTTACGAATTTAGCTTTAGAGTTTCAAGATATGGGTGCAGATTCGATCTGTATTAAGGATATGGCAGGATTGCTAGATCCATACAACACCTACACCCTAGTTAAAGAAATGAAGAAAAAAGTAAAAATTCCTATAGAGATCCATACTCATGCTACTAGCGGGCTAGGAAGTATGACTTTATTAAAAGCTGTTGAAGCAGGAGCAGATATTATTGATACAGCTATTTCTCCCTTCGGCGAGGGAACTTCTCAGCCATCTACTGAGCCTATGGTAGCTGCTTTAAGCGGAACTGAGTGGGACACTGGTCTTGACATGGATAAGTTAAATGAGGTAGCAGAGTATTTCAGACCCATTCGCGAAAAATATATTGAAGAAGGATTATTAGATCCAAAACTTATGGGTGTAGATATAAATACATTAAAGTATCAGGTGCCTGGTGGAATGCTTTCGAACTTAGTATCACAGCTCAAGCAGCAGAATGCAATGGATAAATTTGAAGAGGTACTAAAAGAGATACCTAGGGTACGTGAGGACTTAGGTTATCCACCACTTGTAACACCGACTAGCCAGATTGTAGGTACACAGGCTGTACTAAATGTTGTGGCAGGTGAGCGTTACAAGATGATACCAAATGAAGTAAAGCAGTTAGTAAGAGGAATGTATGGTAAAACCACAGTTCCTATTAAAGAAGAGATAGTTAAAAAGATAATTGGTGATGAAGAGCAGATTACTGCAAGACCTGCGGACTTCATAGAGCCTGAGCTTGAAAAAACTAAGAAGGAAATTGCTAAGTATGTAGAACAAGACGAAGATGTGCTTACAAGGGCAATGTTCCCTCAGCCAGCTATAGAATTCTTTAAGTACAGGAACGCTAAGAGATATCAAATTGATGAAAGTCTTCTAAATGAAGAAGATATGGTATATCCAGTATAAAACTTTAAAAAATCCACTCTAATTTGGAGTGGTTTTTTTGTTCGCAAAAGCAATTTATATATATGTTAGAATTAATTGTAGCAAAAGAAGGTGAGGTATTAAAATGTATACATGTTCAATGTGCAGAGAAAAGTTTTGTGATATCGGGGAATTAGACAAAGCACCTAACAATTGCCCTAGTAAAGATAAAGAGGAAATTGCGAAGTATAAAGAGCTTTATAAGCAAGAGGAAAACTACAATATAGCTTATAATTCAGCTATAGTTGAAGCTGAATGTTACTCCAGAAAAACTAGAATTGAGGAGACTATTGAATTTGCTAGAAGGTGTGGGTATAAAAATCTGGGTTTGGCATTTTGTATAGGCTTCAGCAATGAAGCTAAGGAGTTGAGTAAGGTTTTAAAACATAATGGCTTTGTAGTGAATTCTGTTGCATGTAAGAATTGCAGTATTCCTAAAGAATTTATTGAAATAAAGGAGGACGAAAAACTCAGTCCTGGTTCATTTGAGCCAATGTGTAATCCTATAGGGCAGGCACATTTTTTGAATAAAGAGAAAACGGATCTTAATATTGTTATAGGTCTTTGTGTAGGACATGATACTTTGTTTTTAAAATATTCAAATGCTCCTGTTACCGTACTAGCGGTTAAGGATAGAGTCCTTGCTCATAATCCCCTAGGAGCATTGTATCTATCAGGGAGCTATTATAAGAAAAAGTTGTATAAATAATATTATTCTAGCTCTTCAACCAGGTATACACCTTTACCTGCTGAGAGATATTGGATTGCTTCATCATGGGTTGTCTTTTTACTAATGCGTATCGATAAATATAAAGAATAGCCTCCTTTATCAACAGAATCGGATTTACTTATGTTGGTTTCCAATATCCTGCAACTAGTATTTCTGACCGTATTTAAGAATTCTTTAAGGCTGTTCATAGAATCTAGCTCTACATATAAATTCATAACTCTAGAGCGGTTGTAAAAGTATACCTCGAGTTTTGGAAGGATTGCAAGCACAATAAAAACCAAAATCCCTGCAGCGATCGCTCCCGAATAAAAACCTATACCAAGCGCTAGCCCTGTACAAGCAGAGGCCCAAAGACCGGCTGCGGTGGTTAAGCCCTTAACCTTATTCCTACTCGTAACCAGAATGAGGCCTGCTCCAAGGAAACCAATTCCGCTGATAACCTGAGCTCCAAGTCTGCCAGGATCTGCTGAAATAGTAATGGTTTCATAAATATATTGGTTTGTAAGCATTGCTAATGTAGCTCCTACGCATACAAGGATATGAGTACGAAGTCCGGCCTGATGCTTATTAGCACCTCTTTCCAAACCGATAATTCCGCCTAAAATCACAGCTAAAATAAGCCTTAAGAAAACAGAAAGCATATTTATTTCATATAAATCGATATTGTTTATAGAATCCAGCATGTTTGCACCCCTTTTAAATTAGTATTCACATTATACCAATATTTAAAAAAAGGTAAACACAAAAATCTAATTTATGGTAATATTATTTCTAAAGGGGAGGGTTGCGAATTGTATAGAGAAATTAAGAAGAAAAAGCTGATTCTGAATAATCGTAAACCTTATAGAAAAGAAGTAGCAAGATTTATTCATGAGCTCAATACAATTGACTTAATCCATTCCTCAATAAGGCTTGATGGAAACAACCTTTCAAGGAATAATGTAGAGAGGATAGTCAAAGGAGAGTTTGTAATAGAGGCAAGCGTAATTGATCATGCAGTTATTTCAAACTACTCCGATACAATCAAGCTGCTTTATGATATGAATGAAATGGATGTCTATCTAAATGAAAAATATCTGTTCAAAATCTATAGTGCTCTCACAAAACCCGATATAGTTGAATACCGCAAAAGCAACCCTGTACTACGTATGATAGGGTACAACCCCCCACATTTTAAAGAGATAGAAGAGCAGATGGAAATATTGTTTAATTGGCTATATAAAGATTTGTATCTAATAAATCCAATAGAAAAAGCTGCCTATTTACATAATAAGCTGATTGAAATATATCCATTTGAGACAGCTTCTGAGGCGGTAGCAAGGATGGCCGCTCAATATTTATTAATCAGCAAAGGTTATCCCCCTATACTTTGGAATATTAGCGAGCAAGAATATTTCGATGCCATAAGTTTATATATTAAAACTGAAGATGTCCAGCCTATATATGATGTTTTAGAACGCGGAATATATAATAAACTGGAAATCATGATGCAGTTAACAGCTGAATAATCCTATCTTTTCAAGCCTATCCATAAACGCAATACCCTTTTTAAATTTCTTTACTTTGCACATATTAATACATATAATTAATATATTACGTAATACATATTAATAGTGGAGGTATAATCCTTGAATATTGACAGTATTTATAAAGAACTTGCACAAAAGATTGATAATGATAGATTGATTAAGGATGCAGCTATGAAGGAGTATACCTCCTTTAAAGCAGGTGGTAATGCAGCCTTATTAGCAATGCCTGAAAATATTGAGCAGTTGAGCTTTGCTTTAAAGATTTTGGCATCAACAGATATTGATTATTTTATCATGGGAAATGGAACTAATCTTTTAGTTAGGGATAGGGGCTATAACGGAGTAATTATTCGTATCGCAGACCCTTTTTCAAATATTAAAGTTTCAGGTGACTCCTTAATTGCAGAATCAGGCGCTTTACTATCATCGGTGGCAAATAAGGCCTGTGAGCATGGGCTAGCCGGATTTGAATTTGCTTCTGGGATTCCTGGCAGTCTAGGTGGAGCAACTTTTATGAATGCAGGTGCCTACGACGGAGATATGAGTAAGGTAGTTGAATCTGTACAAGTTATTAGTAAGGATGGAAGCAAAGAATATACACTGACTAACGAAGAGATGCAGTTTGGATATAGAAAAAGTATTCTGATGACAAGAGGCGATATAGTAGCATCGGTTAAAATAAAATTATCTTACGGTGACAAAAAAACTATTTCTGCAAAAATAGAAGAATTAGCTAAAAAGAGAAATGAAAAACAACCATTGCAATACCCAAGTGCCGGAAGTTTCTTTAAAAGGCCTGTCGGCAATTATGCAGGAAAATTGATACAGGATGCAAACCTTAAAGGATTAACTGTTGGAGGAGCAAAGGTTTCCACATTACATGCAGGCTTTATTATTAACGAAGGAAATGCTAGTGCAACAGATATTATAGATCTGATGAAATTAGTCCAGAATATCGTCTATGAAAATTCGGGTATCATGCTGGAACCTGAAGTAAGAATAATCTAAGTGGAGGCCTTATGAGCAAAAATGCTGAGTTAATAAAAAAGTATAGAATGGTATACGATATTCATACCCATACAACTTTTTCTCACGGCAAGGGTACAATTGAGGATAATATAAAGGCGGCAATATCCAGAGGCTTATCATGTATAGGCATATCTGACCATGGACCTGGTCATGTGCTGTATGGAGTTAAACGAAAAGATCTTCCTTCAATGAAGAATGAAATTGAAGGTTTAAAATTGAAATATAAGGATATAGAAATATTACTGGGAGTTGAAGCAAATATTATTAACCCTTCAGGCAGACTGGACGTTACTAGTGAAGATATTAAAAACTTAGATTATGTTTTAGCCGGATATCATTACGGAACATTTGGAGAATATCCATTAAAAGCACTAATAACACATATCGCTAATTTTCGAATGGTTAATAGAAAGAGTAGGAATACTAAACAAAGGAATTATAACACCGAACTTGTAATTAAGGCACTTTACGAAAACGACATAAAAGTGCTAACTCATCCGGGAGATAAGGGGGATTTTGACCTCATAGCTCTAGCAAAAGCATGTGAGGAGACTAATACCCTAATGGAAATCAGTACCTGGCATAATGCCCCTCTGACAAGTGAACTTAAGGAGCTGGTTAAAACTCAAGTTTCATTTGTAATTAGCAGTGATGCTCATAGTCCTGAAAAGGTAGGCTTCTTCGAACCAGGTTTAAAGAGGGCGTTGGATGCAGGATTGGATCCGGCACGGATTGTTAATTTGGAGGAAATTTAGATGGAATTCATGATTGTAACAGGTTTGTCCGGGGCAGGAAAGAGCCAGGCTATCAATTGCTTAGAGGATTTGGGTTATTACTGTATTGATAATATGCCGCCCACCTTGATTAAACACTTCATAGACCTTGCAGTCCAGGGCAAGATCGAAAAAGCTGCCTTTGTAATTGACATTAGAGGTGGAGAATTCTTTGGAGATCTTTTGAAAGGACTTGAGGATTTAAAGAAAGCAGGGGTGGATTATAAGGTATTGTTCTTAGAAGCATCCGATGAAGTTCTAATCAGAAGATACAAGGAGACTAGAAGAGTTCATCCTCTTGCAGTAAATGGGACAATAACAGATGGTATAACTCTAGAACGCCATAGACTCAAGGATATTCGTAAAGAAGCCGACTTTATTTTAGACACTTCAAATATGAAGGTTGCGCAGCTCAACGAAGAGATTAAGAGGCTTTTATTTAGTTCTGATGATACAGGATTTACTATAACAATCTATTCATTTGGTTATAAGCACGGTATTCCGCTTGATGCGGACATGGTCTTTGATGTGCGCTTTATTCCAAATCCATATTATCTTCCAAGTATGAGAAACCTAACAGGCAACAGTAAGAAGGTGCAAGAATATGTTATGAGGTTTGATGAGACTAAGAGTTTTATAGAGCAAATACATAAATTAATTGTCGAACTGATTCCATCATATATAAGGGAGGGGAAGTCCCAGCTTGTTATTGCGTTCGGCTGTACTGGAGGTCAACACCGTTCTGTAACAATTTCAAATGTAGTGTCAGACCTGTTCAAGGGCGAAGATCGGAGGGTATTGACCATTCACAGAGATCTATAATATAATCAAATTGGCCAGGTATTTTTGCTAGTCTAAGTGTTTTTATTACTATAGTGGTTAGAAGGAGTCGATAATATGGAAAAGCTTATAATTACCGCATGTATTTGTGGAGCGGAAGTCACTAAGGAACATAATCCTGCAGTGCCATACACGATTGAAGAAATTGCAAGAGAAGCAAAATCTGCTTATGATGCAGGTGCATCTATAATTCATCTACATGTAAGATGGGATGATGGAACTCCTACTCAGGACTCAGGCAGATTTCAGGAAGCAAT
>JAAYSU010000169.1 GCA_012523915.1 Clostridiales bacterium | reverse complement strand
TTCCGACACTAACATATTGGCATATTTCAGCTGTTGAAGGATTTTATCATATCCAAAAATATTATTAATAACTTCATTTACATCTTCATCATCAACTGGAATTTCTATGAAATTATACTCATCTTTTATATATTTACCCTTAATCTCCCTTGCGCAATCAAGTAATTCTTTGCTCCCTGCTCCCTGCCATTGTGGAAAAAAAAGGTTCATGTGTTTTGTTCCCATACCCTTCTCTCCCTTTCGATTATTATAATAATTATAGCGTATAATTCTACATTATTTCAAACACAGATTTACCACTAACTTAATATACTGTATAGAAGGATGCTTCGATAGGAGGTGGTCTTCTCATAATGACAACTTTGAAAAGTTATTTGTATTCTCAAGTAACACCTGAATGCGACGGGTTACTATATACCATTTTACAAGGGGACTCCCTCTATCTGCTTGCAAGAGAATACAATTTAACTATAGATGAAATATTAGACGCCAATCCGGGCCTAGATCCATTTAATTTGCAAATAGGAACACAAATTTGTATACCTTTTAGCCGGTAACAAATAAATTGTTTTCACATTTTTTATAAATAAGTGACTTGCTCTCTAGAGTAAGTCACTATCTATTTCACACCTTCCAATATTTACACATATAATAAATTACCTAACTTTAATGGGAGGTTTGCTCATGTTTTATTGTCCAAGAAGACCGCGGTGCATTAGATGTCGCCGTTGTTTAAGGCGCCACAGGTGTAGACGCTGTTGCTTTTTATACTGGTAAACATGCCCACCCTAACGGGTGGGTTTTTTATAACGCTACTTTAAAATCTCCACATACACACACTCTGTTCTCTAATAAATAGTATAAAAACTATAAATACGATACCAATTACTATGTAAAATAGCCCTGTTGATGGGAATAATCTTTCCTCTATCAGTTTGATTCTATTCTTTATCTCTTCCTTTAATGTTTTATATAAATCTAATTCGTAGATATCTTTGAAATTTGCATCTATACTATTCATGCTTTGCTTATAAGTTATCCTTTTATCTCCATATCCTGTTAAAGCCACCGCACCCTTTTGTTTCTCATAGGATATGTTCCTTTCATTTAATATGGATAATAATACTTGCTCAAACATTTCACTATTAATATTGCTTACCGTATAACTTCCTTTAAACCTAAAAAAAGATACTATAAGTATAAACAATAAAAAAATATAGATGTTTATCGACAGGCTCATCATAACTGGCACCATATAGAGCGCCAAAATGAAAATAGCAAATTCATACCGACGATCAATAAAAAATTTCCTTCTACTCATAAATATTGCCCCATAAACAATAATTACAAAGCCTACTATCCAAAAATATATGTCCATACTACCTCCAATCAAGACAGTTCAAACAGACCTGTGTAAAGCTGATAATATTTACCCTCCAACGCAATTAGTTCATCGTGGTTTCCTCTTTCTATAATGCGACCATTTTCCAATACTAAGATAGCATCTGAATTGCGTACAGTTGAAAGCCTATGGGCAATTATAAAAACGGTGCGTCCTTCCATTAGGCGGTCCATCCCTTTTTCTATCAAAGCCTCGGTTCTGGTGTCGATTGAGCTTGTTGCCTCGTCTAAAATCAATACTGGTGGATTTGCTACTGCAGCTCTTGCGATAGCAAGAAGCTGCCTCTGTCCCTGAGACAGCATAGTACCATCCGCTGTGAGCACAGTGTCATAACCTTCAGGAAGATGGCTTATGAAATAATGGGCATTAGCCAACTTAGCTGCTTCAACAACCTCTTCATCGGTTGCGTTAAGGTTTCCATATCTTATGTTGTCCATAACCGAGCCACTGAAAAGATGGGTATCCTGAAGTACCATGGCAAGGGACCTGCGAAGATCCGCCTTTTTTATATCCCTAATAGGAATGCCATCATAAGTAATCTCCCCCTCACCCACATCATAGAAACGGTTTATTAAATTCGTAATCGTAGTCTTGCCTGCCCCAGTAGAACCTACGAGCGCTATCTTTTGTCCTGGCTTTGCATAAAAGCTTACATCATCTAATACAGTTTTAACGCCGTCATAGCTAAATGTAACTCCCTTAAATCGTACATCGCCTTTTAACTTTATATATTCACTGCCGCCCTCCTCTTTGGGACGTTTCCATGCCCAGAAGCCTGTGCACTTATCAGTTTCAATCAGATCCCCTTCTAAGTTTTTTTCTATGTTAACAAGGGTAACACTACCCTCATCTAGCTCTTCTTCTTCATCTATTAAATTAAAGATACGTTCAGCTCCTGCCAAGGCATTTACTATGGCATTAAACAGTTGAGACACATGGGTTATAGGCTGGGCGAACATCCTAGTATACTGTAAGAATGCAGCTATTGTACCTATATCCGACCTTCCCGTTATTACCGTTGCCGCCCCAAGGGCGGAAATAATGGCATAGAGCACATATGAAAGATTATCCATTATAGGCGTCAGGATATTTGCAAAAGTATTTGCATTAGTTGCCTCCCGGCGCAATTTTTCATTTAACTTTCCGAAGTCTCTAATTACAACCTCCTCATGGGAGAATACCTTGACTACCTTTTGCCCCTCTATCATCTCCTCTATATAGCCGTTTACCTTCCCAAGCTCATCCTGTTGGCGTTTAAAATAGGCTGCCGTTTTCTTACCTATTTTAGCCACTGTAAACATCATAATGAAAATCATTCCAATAACGACAAGAGTGAGTAAGGGACTTAAAACCAACATCATGCCAAAGACACCGACAACAGTTATCAGCCCGGATATCAACTGTGGTACACCCTGGGACATCATATGTCTCAAGGTATCGACGTCATTTGTGTAATGGCTCATAAGCTCCCCGTGGGTACGGCTATCATAGTATCTAAGAGGGAGCTTCTGCATCTTTGTAAAAAGTTCCTCGCGAACTTTATAAAGAGTCGAAGCCGCAATATTGATCATCAACCTGTTGTAGGTATAGGTTGACAAGGCGCCTAAGACATATATTGCGCCCATAAGCAGGAGCATGATTATAAAGCCAGATAGATCTGGATTTCTTAGCCCTATAGCCGGTATGATATAGCGGTTTATTAAAGGCTTAAGGAAGTAGGTTCCTGCAACGCCAGCCATAGAGCTGACTATAATAGATATAACTACTAAAACAAGCTGCAATTTGTAATCTAGTAAATAATCTAAAAGCCTCTTTAAAGTTCGCTTTGTATCCTTAGGTTTTTTAATAGGGCCCTTTGTTCTGAATTTGGACATTAGGCCACCCCCTCTTGCTGCGATTGGTAGACTTCCCTATAGATGCAATTAGTTTCTAAGAGTTCTTCATGGGTGCCTATAGCATCAATCTTTCCTTCATTCATAACTATAATCTTATCTGCATCACGGACAGATGCAATTCTCTGGGCAATAATTATAGTTGTAGTATCTTTAAGATGCTTGGCAAAAGCCTCTCTAATCTTACTGTCAGTGGCAGTATCAACTGCACTTGTACTATCATCAAGTATGATTATCTTTGGATTCTTAAGTAGAGCTCTTGCAATGCATATCCTTTGCTTTTGTCCACCTGATAAATTAACTCCCCCCTGCTCCAAATAGGTCTCATAACCATCTGGGAAAGACATAATAAAATCATGGGCCTGGGCCGCCTTGCAAGCCTCAATTATTTCCTCATCTGTAGCATCCTGCTTACCCCATTTCAGATTTTCCTTTATTGTACCTGAAAACAGAACGTTATTTTGAAGCACGACAGACACGGAATCCCTTAATGCTTTTAAAGAATAATCCCTTACGTCCTTACCTCCCACCAGCACACGCCCTGATAAAACATCATACAGCCTTGTTATTAGCTGTACCAATGTTGTCTTACCTGAGCCTGTACCTCCAATAATTCCTACAGTTTCGCCAGCTTCTATCTTAAGATTAATATCCTTCAAAGTGAGATTGTCTTTATCCTTTGCATAGCTGAAGTATACATTGTCGAAGACAACAGAAGCATCCTTTAGCTCATCTAACCCTTTATCATTATCTTTAATATCTATTTCCTCATCCAGCACCTCTACAATCCTGCTTATAGATGCCTTTGATATAACTATGTTCACATAGATCATGCCCACCATCATGAGTGATATAAGGATCTGGGTTACATAGCTAATAAAACTCATGAACTCACCCGTTAACATCGACCCTCTGATAATCATGTTCCCGCCGAACCATGATATAGCGATCATACATCCATACATAGCAAATTGCATCAGGGGCATTGTAGCAACAACAACCTTCTCCGCGCTCATTTGGGTACGGCGCAGATTGTCAGCAGCTTCTCTAAATTTTTCATTCTCATAACCTTCTCTTACATAGGCCTTGACAACCCTTATTGCAATCAGGTTTTCCTGTACCCTTGAATTTAGAGCATCATATTTTTTCAACATCTTTTGGAAGCGGGGAAAGGCTCTTGTCATAATGAAATATAATGCAATTGCCATAAAAGGAATAACAGCAAAAAATACTAGGGATAATCTGGCATTAATATAAATTGCTATACCCGTAGCACATATAAGCATGACTGGAGCCCTTACTAGCATGCGCAACATCATCATCAATACATTTTGGGTATTGGTAATGTCCGTTGTGAGTCTGGTAACAAGGGATGCCGTGCTGTATTTATCTACATTGGTTGAGGAAAACTCTTGTACTTTGCAAAAAAGTGCCTGTCTCACTTCTTTCGCAAAACCCATGCCTGCCACTGCTGCAAATCTGCCTGCCACTGCACCACAAATCAGGGATAAGAGTGCCATGATAAGCATGAGTCCTCCCATTTTTAAGACATAGTTCATGTCATTATTATAAATACCTACATCTATAATCTTTGACATTAAGTAGGGAATAAGTATTTCTAATATAACTTCAATGGTTACAGCTATAGGTGCTCCAATGGCATATATTTTATACTTATCTAAATAAGGTATAAGTTTTTTGTTCATAAATAAAAGTCCTCCGTAAATGCCTTACAGAAGACTATTATACCACAAAAGAGGACTTTACAAACTTGTAGCTAGTTAACTACAGCCACAAGGACAGTCATGTCATCCTTTTCCCTTAAACCGTACTTTTGGACTGCCTTGTTCAATATCAAATCAGCTATGGTCTGAGGATCTTTCGACCTTATTTGCTGTATAGATTCCTTGACCCATTCAACGCTGGCCTGCCCCCTGTCAGCCTCTGTTATCCCATCAGATACTATGATAAGCTCGTCCCCTTTTCGAAGTTGCAAGGAAATAGACTCTATGGGAACCCTTTCAATAATTCCCATAGGCAGGGCTGAGAGCTTAATGGACTTGACTATGCCATCCCGTTTTATAAAGCTTGATGCAGCCCCTATTTTAAAGAACTTGGCCCTTCCGGTTATTAAATCTATAAATCCCATATCTACCGTTGAAAATATTTCATCATCAGATCTCAACAGAAGAATAGAATTGATCATCTTAAGCGCCAGCTCTGCTTCAAATCCTGCCTTCAGCAAATTATACAGGGTGTTAACCGTCAATGTGCTCTCTTCAGATGCCCGAATACCTTTGCCCATTCCATCGCTTAAAGCAATCATATATTCACTATCACTTATTCCAGTACAAAGATAACTGTCTCCGGATATTCTCCCTTCCTTAGCATAGGTTGCTACCCCCAAATCAAGGCTATATCTTACCCTTCTTTGAACTAGGGGCGCAGCTTTCCAATCTAGCTCAGTATTAATTTGCTCTAAGGCCCTTGCCATTCCTTTAAACTGCTGACAAACTATGTCCCTTGCAGGATCATAGGCGCCTAGATTAGCACAGCTTAATGCCAGGTTAATAAACAAATCCCGATAACCCGTTAACTGATCCTTTATCCGCTTTTTATTCTTGAGTTCATAAAAACTCTCATCTTTATTTATCAAATAAAGCCAATTATTAATATACTCTAAAAATCTCCTTGGAACTAGAATGAAAATTACTCCCGCTATAACAGGTTCATAGACAGATATATAGAGATTAGGATAGCCTTTAAGTAAACCGAAAATCAAAGCTAGTCCCACAAAACACACTGATGTAACAATCCTTCTCTGGCCGTGAAGAAATCCTGCAACCAATCCGCAACATCCCAGGATTCCAGGAAAAGCAGGTGTGTCATAGGCAATCAACATGGTAATAACACCTGTGATGATACCTATCATAGCACCTTCAGAAGGACCTATAGAATAACCTAATAATAATGTTAAAAAGAGAGCCATAAAGTGTAGTAGGGAAATAGGGATAAATTGGAACAAACTTATACTGGCAGTACAGACCATAACAACTATTGTCACTACTGCCAAAGTTTCAACAGGTCTACTATCTTTGGTTATG
>JAAYSU010000014.1 GCA_012523915.1 Clostridiales bacterium | reverse complement strand
TTCTTGTCGCTTTAATTCTTTCATTATGTTATTTTAATAAAGATAATTTATTGAAAAAACTCAAACCGATGTTTTCTCGTAGGAGAGAAGAGGAATAAAGAAACACGAATATAATTTTGAATACCCCTCATAGAAAAGTTTAATTGTATCAACTACATGTACTTGAGGCAAGCAAACGCACGGTAAATAAGCATTTAAGTAGCTTGTTTACCGTTTTTTAAATGCAGATTAGGAAATAAGTGATTCTATGCTTAAATGATTTCCTATATAATATGGAACATATCTATTTACCCCACGTCTGATATAATAGATACATTTTTAAAGAGGATGGTTATGAATGTTTAAAAAAAAGATCGCAATTTTAATCGTATTATCTATTATTGCAATATCTTTTTCAGCTTGTTCTAATAGGGATTTGCCAGACCCAATTGATCCGATAGAGAAAAAGATAAATAATATGTCATTGGAAGAAAAAATCGGTCAAATGTTAATAGTTGGTATGGAAGGTTATGAGATAGATGAGAAAACTGAGGAATTGATTGATAAATATAATGTAGGCGGGTTTATACTTTTCAATAAGAATATTGAGAGCGCACAGCAGCTAATTAATTTGACTAATGATTTAAAGAAAATAAATGAGAAGAACGGTATTCCATTGTTTTTATCGATAGATGAAGAAGGGGGCATGATAAGCAGGATACCTCCTGAGTTTACAAAGTCAGAGTCTAATAGGATAATTGGTAAAAATAATGATCCCATGCTTTCTTTTGAAATAGGAAGCGTTATTGCAAAGCAAATAAAATCATTAGGATTCAATATGAACTTTGCGCCTGTTTTAGATATCGATAGCAACCCTAATAACCCAGTTATCGGAGATAGATCTTTTGGGTCAGATGTAAATCTTGTAAGTGAATTAGGGATAGCAATTATGAAGGGAATTCAGTCTCAAAATATTGTGTCTGTTATAAAACATTTTCCAGGGCACGGTGATACAGATATTGATTCACATCTTGGATTACCCAGCGTAGATAAGAGCCTAGATAGCCTTATGGAGTTTGAATTAGTACCTTTTAGAAATGCTATAGAAGATGGGGGAGATGCCGTCATGGTAGCTCATATACTTTATGACATGATTGATCCAGTATATCCTTCTACCTTATCGAAGACGATCATTCAGGATATTTTGAGGGATCAATTAGGCTTTGATGGGATGGTAATTACTGATGATATGACCATGGGGGCTATTATGGAAAACTATGATATTACAGATGCATCTATCCAGTCTGTTAAGGCCGGTTGTGATATAGTTTTAGTCTGCCATGGCTATGAGAATATAGTAAGTGTGTTAGAAGCATTAAAAGAAGCTGTTGAAAAAAATGAGATACCTGAGAAGAAAATAGATCAAAGTGTATATAGAATACTGACAATAAAAAGTAAATATGGATTAGAAGATAATAGAATTGAGGATATTGATATTGAACAAATAAACAGGGAAATGGAAAATGTATTAAATAATTTAGCCCGATGAAAAAATCCATCGGGCTAAAAATTAATTCATACTGCCAATTTCTTTCCAGCTTCATAGGCACGGATTTTAAGATCTCTATTTCGTTCAGCAGACTCAGGATCATTGGCATTTGTGCAGACGATATTCTCAATTAAATCAAAGCCATATGAAGGGAACATGGCTGCAGTATATTCATAATAGGAATCAAACATATGTGGATCTTCCATTCCTTGAGAATAAACGGTGACCATTTTTTTTGTCCCAAAACGGGGCCTATAATCAATATCCATCAGTGGGAAGAAACGGTCATACATGTTCTTCACAGGGCCTGTCATCTGCATCATATAGATTGGAGAGCCAACAACAATACTGTCTGCATCTTTTACATGCTGTAAAGCTGCTCGAAGTTCATCGTTAATAGCACAATCAGGTTTTAACCTACATGAAAAGCAACTCTGGCATGCCATAAATTTCATTTTGAATAGGGTGTAGAACTTAACTTCTGCACCCCTATCCCGGGCTCCTCTTGCTATGATATTTAGTATAGTCGCAATATTACCGTCCATTCTAGGACTGCCGTTAAAGATTACTACTTTCTTCATATTATAGATTTCCTTCCAATTATTTAGCTTACTTTAGAGTTTTATATAGCCCAGGTTTTGAGATTCATCTTCAATTATCACTTCCATTGAGGCCTTTCTACCATCTGCATCGATGTCGACTTGGTATAGTCCATTATCGAGACCATCGAATTTGAAATCACCAAAGAAATTTGTTTGTTGACTAGCTATTGCTTCACCGTTTGATTTTAAAGTTACTTGGGCATTTTCGAAACAATCTTCATCTACTAGAACTCCTGCCGCTATAAAGTTTTTCAAAAACTTATGTAGATTTTTGTAAAGTATATGTGGTTTTGTATTAAGTTCTTCTTTATAAGCTTTTAAATCTTCTTTTTCTATCATTTTTTCCATCTCTTCAGGCTCAATAAAGTGAGCTTTCAAAGCCCCCGTCGGACAAGAATGTACACAACGAGGAATACCAGGCTGCCAAGAATCATCATCCAACAGATGTGCACACAATGTGCATTTCTGAGCAATGTCGCTTTCATCATTCCAATAGATGACTCCGTATGGACATGATTCAACAAGAGCTTTGTTCCCCTTAGCCTTTTCCATATCAATCATTACAATGCCATCATCCCTTCTATAAATAGAGCCCTTGGATGCTTCAATGCAAGGTGCATTTTCGCAGTGTTGGCAGGGCATGGGAAGAAATGCAACGTCATTTCTAGTATGCTGACCTCTTTCTCTACGTAGGATATTCATCCATCTATGTCCGTGACGAGGTTGCGAAGCAGTGTAACCGGGCCAATCGTTACCAACATGCTCGTCTTTACATGCCATAAAACAGTTGTTACAGTCATGACATTTTGCTACATCTATGACAAAATACCATTGTTTCATTTCACATCCTCCTTTTTGCTTTCATATTCATAGGTATCAAACGTATCTCCGTTCCATTTCTCAACCTCAACCATGGCGGTATTGGGTGCCATTCCGTGACCATATTTTGAAAGGTAACGATCAGGAGTTAAAATATTGACGCATCCGCCGCGATCCGCAGAATATCCAGGTTTTCCCAAGGGATCATACACGGCACAGGATTCATATGAATGAACTATACCGGGTGGAACTCTTTCGCCAACCTGAGCACAAAGTATGACAGATCCACGGTCGTTATAGGCTCTTATTAGATCGCCATTCTTAATACCACGTGCTTCTGCATCTTTTGTGTTCATTCTCATAATCCAATAATAGTGGCCGTCAACTAAGACACGATGGTCTTTAATATCGTTCATAAAGCTATCCTTACCGTCTCCCATGGTATGGAATGAGAAACGAGGATGAGGAGAGAGCATTCCAAGAGGATATTTTTTAGCTATCTCAGCATGGTGGCATTCCCAAGCACGTACATATTTATGCATAGCAGGACGATGTTCGTCGACGAAACCTTGCTCTTCAAAATTCTTCAAACTGGTTGAAATGAATTCAATTTTTCCTGTAGTAGTCTGTAATCCTTTTTTAGCAACTGTATTATTTATCCTTGGACCCCAGTCGGGAGTATCCTTTTCGCGACCTTCTGCAAACCATCTTAAGGCCACAGTGTATTCACGATCAGGATTATCAGGCACTACGAAATAGCCTTTCTTTTCAAATTCCTCCCAAGTTATATGTTTAGGTAAATCGCTTGCATAGAACATTTGCTTGACCCAATCAAGATCTGTTTTGCCTTCAGTAAATTCATCATAGAAGTTAAGCTTTTTAGCCATGTAGGCAAATATATCGTAATCAGATTTACTTTCTCCCAGAGGTTCTATACATTTCATTTGTAGAGAAATTACACGGTGATTGGCTTGGTGGTAATTGTCCGGGATGTAACCATCGCAGCTAGCAAACTCTGAAATATCCCAGCGCTCAAAGTTTGTGCATGCGGGTAATATAATATCTGCGAACATTACCTCGCCCTCATCCCATATTGACTGATTTATTACAAACTCAAGACTTGGGTGATTATATCTCTTAGCATATCTGTTAGTGGCTGTCATAGTTCCCATGTATGAGCCACCGTATTTCCATAGCATTCTAATCTTAGAATAACCAGGAGCTGGATAGGTGTATTTATGTAACTGATCCTGAATATCGGCTCCGCAGAAGCCTTTACCCCTCCATTCTAGCTTTCCGTCCATTATACATTCGGGAGTTCTCAGACGTGGGATATGTTGGCCTTTAGCAGTATTCATATTTGTGGATACTGGGAAAGTGGTCTTTCCGTCGAACATTCTCCAAGCGAATTTGAAGCCTGCTCCTGTGTTATCACAGTCTCCAACAATTCCTCCGTCAGCATATCCGGGGAAGAAGAAATTGCAATCGACCGGTGTGCCCTGAGTGGTTGACCAAATATTTGAGCCTGGCTTACCTAACCCTTGCATAGCAGCAAGTGCTACCATTCCACGGGTCCATTCAATACCATGGGATGCACGACATGCACCACCCCAGCCGCCTAATCCACCAGCAGCAAGTATTGTTTTGTTTTTAGCCCATTCGCGAGCCAGAGCACGAATTTCACAGGCAGGAACACCCGACTCTTTTTCTGCCCATTCGCATGTTTTCGGAATACCATCGGTTTTTCCTAAAACGTATTCAGCCCACTCGTCAAAGCCATGAGTGTTCTTTTCAACATATTCTTTGTCATATGTTCCTTCTGTCAGCCATGTATAAGCAATTGCAAACGACAAGGCATGGTCTGTACCAATCTTTGGAGCTATCCATTTGTCACCGTATAAAACGCAAGTATGGTTATAGAATGGATCAATAAATACCATCTTTACGCCTAAATCTTTTAGCCACTGACGTCTTATTGTTGATTCAAATGCGCCGTAAAGACCTGCAGTAGTTTCAGGATCAGAAGACCAGAAAACTATCATTTCAGCATGTTTTAAAGCGTCTACAAGTAGATCATATTGTTCGGGGATACCTAAACGCCAGCTAAATCCCCACATATGCATTGCACCCCAATGCCATCCTTCCCAGCTATCAGGGTTATGGTCAGCATATGTACAGCCTAACAAGTTCATAAATCGCATATATGAGCTTAAACAATAACCTACATTACCCCACAGGTGGTGAGAGCTCCATTCAGTGAGAATAGCTGAAGGACCACTTTCACGTTTAATTCGATTTACCTCTTTAGCTATGATATCTGCGGCTTCTTCCCAGCTTATTCTCTCATATCCCGATATACCACGATTTTGAATGTTTCTTTCTCCGTCGGGATCAAAGTCAATACGCTTCATCGGATACAAGAGCCTCTTGTCAGAGTAAATCATTGATTTTAAGCCTTGTGTGTATGGTGCAACTGTTGTCTTTCGCGGTGGTTTGAAAGTACGACCTCTAGCTTTGATTTCCCAGGATGGACCATCACTTTCATCAAAATCCATCGGCGTCATTCTGATTATTTTTCCGTCTTTTACATAGACGAAAACTGGACCTCCGGTTGATGAATTGGTTTTTCTGACTACTTTGCCCATTACATTGCCTCCTTGATAAATTATTAAAGAACCAAGTGATAAATAGAAGTTTTAATTAAGATGAGAAACAGCTTTAAATAAATCCGATATTACTTTTCTTTACAAATATACTAACATAGAACATTCTTGTTATTTATTCATAATAATTATTCAATTATTTCATAATTGAATAAATCAATCAAAAAAGGAATAAAAAAAGCAGCTATACTACTTGAAGATTTATTTACATTATTATTATGAAGTAAGAACCACACAATGCCAGCTTTTAATGGCAAATTTGAATAATTCTATTAATTCTTTATTCGGATTGTTCTTATCACATACCAACTTCATAGGCATGCCTTTAAAAGCAGAACTAATAATCGGGACAAGTTTTAAGTAAGGATTGCTTAAGATTGCAGTTTCTTCGCAAATGACGGAGACTCCTTTACCAGCTTCTGCAGCATATAGGAATTCTTCAAAATCTTTATATTCAGACACTATATTTGGATAGAATCCATAAGTTTTGCATACTTTAAATAAGTAGTCCTTTTCTATTGGAACGCTACAAGGATTATATCTAAGAAAGTCAGCTGAAGCTAAGTCGGATAGTTCAAGGTCATTTGTATCAAATAGTTCGTGATCTCGATGGATCAGTATACACAAAGGGTTGAAATAGATGGTTTGTTCAATTGTATTATTCATTCCAAAAATATCATGTTCTGTAATAAGTATGGCATCATAGTAGCCTGATTTTAATCCTTCGATCAATAAGTTTTGTCTATTTCGCTCTTTGCGGACAGAAATATTAGGATTATCTGTTTGAAAAGAAATGAGTAGTTGGGTAAGTATGCTGTTACTAATCTCCCAAGGCACACAACCGATGGTTAAATGGCCCTGTAGCTTGTTAGCAACCTTTCTAGCTTGGGTGAGTGCATATTCCCATTCTTTGGTCAAAGCTTGAAGCTTATCATAAAGTATAGTTCCTGCAGGTGTCAATTTTACGCTTTTAGTAGAGCGGTGAAATAGGGTTAAATTCAATTCTTCTTCAAGCAAATTAATTTGCCTGCTTACATTGGGTTGAGAAACAAAAAGTTGATGAGCTGCCTCAGTAAAACTAAGAGTAGAAGCTACGGCTAAAAAGCATTTGATTTGAAAATCAGTCATATTATCACCTTAATACCAAACATGTATTTGGGAACAACTAGCATAGTTAAGAACTTTTATAGATAAGGCTACGAATAAAATATATAACACTTGAAAGAAAAACTCAAGTCTTTAACGAGTATATCTCAGTTGATATGGGTATAAATTATTATATTTTATCTATATTAAATAGGATAAAGAAAGGATATGCGCTTAAGCTTGTAAATAACGGGGTTTCAGGATTTTAATATAGCGGACGATGCAAAGGTTTTACAAGGATAAAAATATGTATCTAAGTAGGTCGAATTAATGAGACTATTCTTATTTATTATAGTTGACAAAGCATTTATTGGAAGCTTACAATAAAATATGAATAAGCATTATTAAGAGCTTAAAAGATGCCCTATCGAGAACTGAAGAAACAATTGTATTAGTGCTACTGCAAAGATCTTTTATATAATATTGAATTGAGTTAGGACATGTCTATAAAGTCCTATAACAGCACCGAAGCAGTTGAGCTTAGCTTACTAGAATCTCAGGTTATTGACGGAGGTAATGGCACTTGTTATTATCTCTTTTTTTTAAATCTAAGGAGGGGAAAAGATGAAAAAAACACCTTTATATGAAAAACACTTAGAATTGTCAGGAAAAATTGTAGACTTCGGTGGATGGGCCTTACCAGTAGAATACTCAGGAATAATACAAGAACATGAAGCAGTACGTAATGCGGCAGGTCTTTTTGATGTATCGCATATGGGAGAAGTCCTTATTGAAGGTAAGGATGCTGAAAGTTTTGTGCAGAAAATGGTCACTAATGATATATCAACGATGAAAGACTTTCAAATATACTACTCTCCGATGTGTTATGAAGATGGTGGTGTTGTAGATGATCTAATGGTTTATAAGTATAACAATGAAAAATACTTACTTGTAATAAACGCATCTAACACTGAGAAGGATATAGAGTGGCTAGAGTCTAAAGTTTCCGGAGACGTGAAGATTAATAACCTATCAGACAAATACGCTTTGCTTGCACTTCAAGGTCCTAAAGCAGAAGCAATACTACAAAAATTGACGGACACCAACTTAGATGATTTAGGTTTTTTTGAATTCATTGATGGTATGAAGCTAAGAGATGTATCAGCACTCGTATCAAGAACCGGCTATACAGGTGAGGACGGATTCGAAATATATTTAGCACCTGGAGATGCTGCTCGCTTGTGGGACTTGATAATGGAAGCAGGTAGCAGCGAGGGACTGAAACCGGCTGGATTAGGTGCAAGAGACACTCTAAGATTCGAAGCTTGCTTACCTTTATATGGAAATGAACTAGATAAAGATATTACTCCTTTAGAAGGAGGTTTGGGGTATTTTGTAAAACTAACTAAGGATGACTTTATTGGAAAGGAGGCGCTTGCAAAACAGAAATCAGAAGGATTAAAGCGTAAAGTATGTTGTTTTGAAATGCTAGATAGAGGCATAGCCAGATCAGGATATGAAATTTACTCGGGAGAAGAAAAAATAGGTTTTGTTACTAGCGGCACTTATTCTCCAACATTAAAGAAGAATTTAGGTATGGCTATGCTGGACGTAGATTTTACTGAAATAGGAACGGAAATAATTGTTGAGGTTAGAAACAGAAAGTTGAAAGCCCAAATTGTTAAAAAACCTTTCTATACTAAAAAGTATAAGAAAGATTAAAAAAATGAAATTATATTATCTATTATTATGTAGGATTTTAAAATCCGGTGAAGAAATGGAGGATTAAGATGAACGTACCAAGCAATTTACTGTTTTCAAAAACTCATGAATGGGTAAGAATCGAAGAAAACATAGCATATCTAGGCTTAACAGACTTCGCTCAAGATAAGTTAGGTCAAATTGTATTTGTAGATTTACCCGAGCTAAATCAAGAGATTAAAGAAAAGGAGCAGGTAGCAGAAGTAGAATCGGTAAAAGCGGTAGCCGAATTCTTCTCGCCAGTTTCAGGAAAGGTGGTTAAGGTTAACGAAGACCTTTTAGATAGCCCTGAACAAATTAACGAAAATCCTTATGACAGTTGGTTCGTAGCTGTTGAACTATCAGATCAATCCGAATTAGAAAATCTTTTAAACCCGCAGAAGTATGAGGCGCTGCTGATGGAAGAGGAGGAAAATCATTGATGAGGTATATTAGTAATACTGCGGCTGACAAGGAATCGATGCTGAAAGAGATTGGAGTGGATTCTATCGAAGCGCTATTTGAAGATATACCAAAAGAAGTGTATTGCGATAAATTAAATCTTCCAAAAGCGATGTCTGAAATCGAGCTTATAAAAAAGATGAAAGAGATTGCTCAGAAGAATGAGACTGTCGACAAATACACCTGTTTTCTCGGTGCGGGAGCATATGATCATTTTATTCCTGTAACAATAGACCAGCTAATTTTAAGACAGGAATTCTACACTGCTTATACTCCCTACCAACCTGAGATAAGCCAGGGAACTCTTCAGTCAATATTCGAATATCAGACAATGATTTGTGAACTTACAGGGATGGATGTTGCCAATGCTTCGATGTACGATGGTACCAATTCTCTTGTAGAGGCAGCTATATTAGCATGCTCTGTGACTAAACGTTCAGAGGTTTTAGTTGCTAAGAGCGTCCATCCAGAAAGCCGTCAGGTTTTAAAAACATATGCAAGATTTAAAAAAATTAAAGTAACAGAGGTAGACTATTTAGATGGCCAACTTGACATTAGTGATTTAGAGGCTAAGATCAATAGCGATACTGCAGCGCTGCTCATACAGAGCCCTAATTTCTTTGGAATTATAGAGGATATTGCTGCTGTTGAAAAGCTTGTGCATGATAATAAAAGTTTGCTTATCGTAAGCACCGATCCAATATCACTTGCTGTTCTTAAAAGTCCCGGAGAATTAGGCGCTGATATAGCTGTAGGGGAAGGTCAACCCTTAGGAAATCCTTTGAGTTATGGCGGACCCTATCTAGGCTTCTTTGCTACCAAAGAAAAATATATGCGCAGGGTTCCGGGAAGGATTATAGGCCAGACAGTAGATCAGCAGGGAAGAAGAGGATTTGTCCTTACCTTACAAACCAGGGAACAGCATATAAGAAGGGAAAAAGCCACCTCAAACATATGCTCGAACCAAGGTCTTATTGCGCTGACTGCAGCTATGTATATGACCTTTATGGGCAAGGAAGGGTTAAGAGAAGTAGCTGAACAATCCTTGATGAAGGCTCATTACGCTTATGAAAAACTAATAGAGACAGGCAAATTTAAACCCTTATTCGATAAGCCCTTCTATAAAGAATTTGCTTTAGAAAGTACAGAACCAGTTGATAATTTAAATGAAAAGCTGTTGAAAGCAAATATCCTAGGGGGTTATCAACTAGGAAGGGATTATCCTGAACTGGAAAAAGGATGGTTAGTTGCTGTCACTGAAAAACGTACAAAAGAGGAAATAGATCGTTTGGTCAGAGAGGCGGTGAAATAAATGTCGGAAGTTAACTTAATATTTGAAACAAGTAGACCCGGTCGGAAAGCTTACTCGCTTCCTGAATGCGATGTACCTCAAAAACCTATTGGTGAATTAATAGACTCATCATATTTAAGAGAAAAAGCACCAGAATTACCGGAGGTAAGTGAATTAGATGCTGTAAGACATTATACAAAATTATCTTTGCGTAATCATGGCGTAGATTCCGGTTTTTACCCCTTGGGAAGCTGTACTATGAAATATAATCCTAAGGTTAATGAGGCTGTTGCAAGATTAGATGGTTTTATAAATTGTCATCCATACCAGCCTGAAAGCATGGTTCAGGGTAACCTGGAGGTAATGTATACATTAGATAGATTGCTATCTGAAATTTCAGGAATGGACCAAGTTTCACTTCAACCTGCTGCAGGGGCGCATGGAGAACTTGCCGGATTGATGATTATTAAGGCTTATCATGAAAATAGGGGAGAAGGGAACAGGGATAAGATAATAGTACCTGATTCTGCTCATGGGACAAATCCGGCTTCAGCAGCTGTTGCAGGATTTGAGGTAATTGAGGTTAAATCCGATGATAGAGGCTGTGTGGATTTAGAGCATCTTAAAGAAGTTATGAATGAAGAAGTTGCTGGACTTATGCTAACCAATCCTAACACATTGGGATTGTTCGAAACCGAGATAGTAGAAATAGCGAAGATAGTTCATGATAAAGGCGGACTGTTATACTATGATGGTGCAAATATGAACGCCATCATGGGCATTGCCCGTCCAGGTGATATGGGTTTTGATGTAATACATTTTAATCTGCATAAAACCTTCAGCACACCTCATGGGGGAGGAGGCCCTGGGTCAGGTCCTGTAGGTGTGAAGGAATCACTTATCCCATTCTTGCCGGTTCCAGTAGTATGTAAGAAAGACGATACTTACTATTTAGATTTCGACAGGCCTTTGTCAATTGGACGAATAAAATCATTTTATGGTAACTTCAATGTTACGATCAAAGCCCTTGCTTATATTTTTACAATGGGTGAGGAAGGATTGAAGAAAGTATCTGAATCGGCTGTTTTGAATGCAAATTATATTGCCCAAAAGCTGAAGGATGTATACCTCTTGCCATATGATAAGATATGCATGCATGAATGTGTATTATCAGGATATCGCCAGAAAGCAAATGGTGTTTCAACCCTTGATATTGCAAAAAGGTTGCTAGATTTTGGATACCATCCGCCTACTGTATATTTCCCCTTAATTGTAAGTGAGGCGCTTATGATTGAACCTACTGAATGTGAGAGTAAAGAGACTTTAGATGAGTTTATAAATACTATGAGGACTATAGCAGAAGAAGCTGAAAGTAATCCGGATATAGTAAAGACCGCACCTCACAATACTGTAGTCTCAAGATTAGATGAGGCTCTTGCTGCCAGAAAACCTGTTTTGAAATGGAAAAAGGAGTAGTAGCATGGTAAGAGACCTCGTAATTATAGGAGGAGGCCCTGGTGGTTATGTAGCAGCCATCAGGGCCTCCCAGATGGGAGCAAAAGTTACACTAATTGAACAGGATCAAATTGGCGGTGTTTGTTTAAACAGGGGATGCATACCTACAAAGAGTTATTATAAAAATGCGGAGTTACTTAATTCAGCTAAAAAATTAGGAAATTTCGGTATAGAAATCACGGATTACAACTTCAACATGGAAAAGGTTCAGAGCAGAAAAAAAGAAGTGGTAAAAAAAATTCGCTCTGGCGTTGAGCAGCTTATGCAGGGTTATAAGATTGAAGTGATAAAGGGTAGGGCAAGTTTTGTAGATTCTAAAACCCTCCATGTTGAAACTGATGATGAAGAAGCTATAGAGATTAAGGCTGAAAAAATTATTATTGCAACTGGATCAAGTCAAGCTGAAATGCCTGAACCGGGTATGGACTCTCCAAGAGTAATAACCAGTGATGATGCATTAGAACTGGACTATGTACCTAAAAGTATGGTTATCTATGGTGGCGGAGTAGTAGCTGTAGAATTTGCTAGCATATTTGTATCTTTTGGTACCAAGGTGACAATTATTAAATACAGGCCTAGACTTATACGTAGTCTTGATGAAGAGATATCTAGAAGGCTTGCTCAATTCATGAAAAGAATGAGAGTTGGCGTAGAATTTGGTGTGAAATTAAAAGAGGTTGAAGAAACTGAAGATGGACTCAGGCTAATAACCGAAACCGATAATGGCATAAAAGAATTTGAATGTGAAAGATTATTGGTTGCAACAGGAAGATCACCAAATATTAAAGGATTAAATTTAGAAGCAGCCAAAGTTGAATATAATGAAAAAGGTATAATGGTAAATGATGATTTTGAAACAACTGCTAAAGGTGTTTACGCAATTGGTGATGTGATTGGTGGTCAATTATTAGCTCATGTTGCATCTATGGAAGGAAAGGCTTGTGTAGAAAGGATCTTTGGTCAGAATTCCCATGTTAACTATAATGCTGTACCATCATGCGTTTTCTCCTTTCCTGAAGTAGCTGTAGTCGGATTAACCGAAGAGCAAGCCAAGGCACAAGAAATTCAATACACAGTTGGTAAATTCCTATTTGCAGCTAATGGAAAAGCGGTAACGATGAATGAGACCGACGGCTTCATAAAAGTAATTGCTGAAAAAGATAGTCACAAGATATTAGGTGTCCATATAATCGGACCTCATGCAAGTGACTTGATTCATGAGGGAACATTGGCAGTACAGCAAGGATTGACGATTGAGCAACTTGAGGAAACTATACATTCTCATCCGACTCTATCTGAAACCTTTTGGGAAGCTGTGATGAGCGCAAAAGGAGAAGCAATTCATAGTTTGCCAAATGTGTAAAAAGATTATATCTAACAGCAGGTTTTACCTGCTGTATTTTTTTGTCCAGGCGCTTAATTTCTACAATTACGCATATACTATTTACAAATCGTATTCTAGGAGGAATTGTAATGTTTGGACTGACACCATATAGACACAGAGGAATACGCTCCATTGATGAGCCTTTAGATTTTTATAATAATATTATTGATAATTTTTTCAATGATACTTTTTTCCCATTAAGATGGATGAGAAATCAGAGCTTTAAACTAGATTTAAGAGAAACTGAAGAAGAGTATATAATAGAGGCTGAACTTGCTGGCTATAAGAAGGATGATATCAAAATAGACTTTAATGACGGAAGGTTAGTTATAACTGCTGAGAAACAGGAAACAGAAGAGAAGGAGTCTGCAAATTATATTCACAAGGAACGTTCTGCCCAGTCTATGCAGCGAAGCATTTATCTAAATAACGTAGATAGCAATGGGATTAAAGCAAAATTTGCAGACGGTATTTTGGAAGTAAATGTTCCCAAAAAGGATAAATTTAATAGTAGTATTCAAATTCCAATACAATAAATAGTCACATTATTATAGCTAGGGTTAAGCCCTAGCTTTTAAATTGCTTATTTTCACAATGCATATATTATGTTTACTTCATTGTGGAATTAACTTATAATATACATAATTTAGCAATTATTTCTGACATTTTTCGATATATCAAAGTGTTATTTATATTATAAATAATGGTAGGAGGAAGGAAATGAATTCAAATGACTTAGAGACATTTCGTAATTACTTCTTAAACATTTGCCATGATATAAAAACACCTTTGAATGTAATTATAGGTATATCTTCATTAGCGAAGAACTGCTTAGACGATCCAGAAAAAATCAATCAATACTTATCTAAGATTGAAAGCACCTCTTATTATCTTTTTGAACTAGTAAATGATCTATTGGACTTATATAAAATCGAAAGTAACAAAATGATTCTAAGAGAAGAAAAATTCAATACATATGATCTTATAAACAGCATAAACACATTAATTTCACCTCTTTTGCAAGAAAAGCAGTTGATGTACAAATATGAAGTTAATGTATCTGAAGAAAACCAGAATATAATTGGTGATCAACTTAAGTTAAAGCAGGTTTTGTTGAATTTATTATCAAATTCAATAAAATATACTGCAATAGGCGGCAATATAGAATTAAGCGTAGATCAGATAAAGATTGAAAATGATTCTATTTATTTAAAATTCCGAGTCAGTGATAATGGAATAGGAATGAGTGAAGAATTCATGAAGAAACTTTTTGAACCTTTTTCTCATTCAGAAGAGCTTTCCCATGGAAGAAATACCACAGGTTTAGGCCTTTATCTCACTAAGAATCTTGTAACTATATTGAAGGGGTCAATTAAGATAGAGAGTAAACCTAAAGCTGGAACTGTTGTCACTGTTAATCTTCCATTTAAGTTGACAGAAGCAAAACATCAGACGAAAGAGAGTCACATCTGCTTGGATAGTTTTAATTTTAGCAATAAAAGGATTCTTTTGGTAGAGGATAATGAGGCTTTATCAAATATTACAATTGAGATTCTTAAAAAAACCCATGCAGATATAGATTATGCAAAAGATGGATTAGAAGCATTAAGATTATTCGAATCATCAGAGCCAGGTTACTACGATGCCATATTAATGGATGTAAAAATGCCTGTAATTGATGGCAATAATGCTACCAAGTTGATTAGAGATTCAAAGCACAGAGATTCTAAAGATATTGTTATAATAGGTGTAACTGGAAAGGTCTTATCCAAAGATCTGGAAGAATCAATAGGTGCAGGAATGAACGAGTACATAACTAAGCCCATTGACTATACTGATCTATTTTTATTGCTTGAAAAATACTTTAAGGCACAATAGTGTAAGTCAATATAAGAATTAAAAGTAGACCACCAGCATAAAAATTAAGCAAAGACAATATTTTTATAATGGTGGCAAAATGGATACAAACAAATTAATTGATCTAATAATAAACTCAAAAAAAAGAACACCTGTAAAGGTTTATTTGAAGGAGAAACAACCAGTAGAGTTTCATAATTGTCGCGTTTTTGGTTGTGGAGATAAAATCCTTTTTGGAGATTGGGATGAAATCAAAGATATTTTAGATTCTAACAAAGATAAGATTGAAGACATAATTATTGAATGTGACAGAAGATATTCTGGATTACCCCTTTTGGATATTAAAAATATAAATGCGAGAATAGAGCCGGGCGCATATATCAGGGAGTCGGTTACTATCGGAGACTATGCTGTAATAATGATGGGAGCTGTAATCAACATAGGTGCAGTCATTGGTGAAGGCAGTATGATTGATATGAATGCTGTACTTGGTGCGAGGGCTATTGTAGGGAAAAATTGCCACATTGGCGCCGGTGCTGTAATAGCAGGAGTTTTAGAGCCCCTAAGCGAGGATCCTGTTGTGATAGAAGATGATGTTTTAATAGGAGCTAATGCTGTTATCCTTGAAGGTGTAAAAATAGGAAAAGGCTCAATCGTTGCTGCCGGAGCCGTAGTAACAAATGATGTACCAAAGAATACATTGGTTGCGGGTGTTCCTGCTAAGACAATAAAAAATGTTAGTGAAATTCCTGAAAACAAGAAGGTAATTTTAAAGCAATTAAGAAATATAGATTGATGTATTATTAAGTAAATCCTAGGGTTTCCAGGTTTTTTTATTAGAGATTTGGATTATTTTAAGAATATTTTAAGAATGGTGTAAGATCGAGGATATTGCCTTTTTGGTAATATCCTTAATTTTTGGGGAATACTAAAATGAAATATTCTATGAAAGAAGGCAAAAAATGACTAACTCAAATAGGGTAACTAATAAATTAATTAACGAAAAATCACCTTATCTTTTACAACATGCATATAATCCAGTGGATTGGTATCCGTGGGGAGAAGAAGCATTCGAGAAAGCAAAATCGGAGGATAAACCAATATTCCTTAGTATTGGATATAGCACTTGCCATTGGTGTCATGTGATGGAGAGAGAGTCCTTTAATGATAAAGACGTGGCTAAAGCTTTAAATAAAGATTTTGTATCAGTAAAAGTCGATAGGGAAGAAAGACCTGATATTGATACTGTATACATGAAAGCATGTCAGATATTAACTGGTCATGGTGGATGGCCTACTACGATAATCATGACACCCGATCAAAGACCATTTTTTGCAGGAACGTATTTTCCTAAAAAAGATACTAAAGGGAGAATGGGGCTTTTAGATATTTTGGATACTGCAATTAAAGGATGGAAAAACGAAAGGGAAAAGCTATTAAAGGCAGCCGACCGTATTATTATGCTGCTAAATAGTGAAGATGAGGAATTTAATATTGCTGACGATTTGGACAATGTAAGCGATTTATTAAATGATGCTAAATCTTTTTTTAGGGAAAGCTTTGATGAAAAGAATGGGGGTTTTGGGAATAATCCTAAGTTTCCAATGCCGCAAAATCTTTTATTATTGATGAAGTTTTATGAGCTAGAAAAAGACGAAAGTGCTTTTGAAATGGTTGAAAAAACACTAACTCAAATGTACCGGGGTGGAATTTATGATCATATAGGTGGTGGTTTTTACCGTTATTCTACCGACCGTAAATGGTTAGTACCTCACTTTGAGAAGATGTTGTATGATAACGCTTTATTATCCCTAGTATATACTGAAGCATACAGATTAACTGAGAACGAACTATATAAAAATATTGCTAAAGATATATTAGATTATGTGTTGCGTGAAATGGAGGGTGAAGAAGGTGGCTTTTGTTCGGCACAGGACGCAGATACAGATGGAGTTGAAGGGAAATATTATACTTTAAACCCTGAAGAAATAGTAGAAGTGCTAGGGGAAGTAGGAAGAAGGTTTTGTAACAACTATGATATTACTGAAGAAGGTAATTATAATGGAGGCAGCATACCGAATCTTCTATCCAATCGCAATTATGCAAGTATGAAAACAGATAATCAAACAGCTATTAATAAAATATATGAGTACAGACTGGAACGAATGAAACTTGATAGAGATGATAAAGTATTGACTTCGTGGAATGGAATGATGATAGCTGCATTGTCATATGCTCATAAGGTGATAAGAGATAGAAAATATCTTGACGCTGCCATAAAAACTGTTGATTTTATCGAACAAAAGCTTACAAGAAAAGATGGGAGTTTAAGGGTTAGATATCGAGATTATGAGGCAAGCGGGACAGGCTTCCTAGACGATTACGCCTTTTATATCTGGGGACTACTAGAACTTTTTGAAGTCACCCATAGGGTCAAATATCTTCAAAAAGCTTTAGACTATAATTCTAAAATGATTGATGACTTTTGGGATAAGGATAAAAATGGATTTTTTTTCACTTCTAATGAAGGTGAGAGACTGATTTATAGACCAAAGGAAACATATGATGCAGCAGTGCCATCAGGAAATTCAGTCGCAGCTTATAACCTAATAAGGCTCTTTGATAAGATGCAAAGTGAAAATTTAAAAAGTATGGCTGAAAAACAACTAAGGTTTTTAGTTAAAAAAGCAGAGCTTAACCCAGCTAATCACAGCTTTACACTGTTTGCACTAATACATTATAAAATTAATAGCTAAGAATGAGATTTAGTGTCTGAGCAACTAAAAAACAAACGATTAAACCTGTTATTGTAGGTATTAAGAAAGCAAGACCGGTCCATTTCCAGCTCTGGGTTTCTTTTTTAATTGTTAAGCAGGTTGTTCCACACGGGAAATGTAATAGACAAAATAGCATAGTGCACACTGCTGTGGTTATTGTCCAGCCGTTATCAATTAATAAGGTTTTTAGCTGTGGGATGTCTAACTCGACCATTGTTCCGGTTGCCAAGTAGATCATAATTACAATTGGCAACACTATCTCATTGGCAGGAAAACCTAGGATGAAAGCCAATAGTATTACACCATCTAATCCTATCAATTGAGCAAAAGGATCAAGGAAATCAGTACAAACAGATATGATACTTGAATGACCTACTTCAATATTAGCTAATATCCAAATAACCAGTCCTGCGGGGGCAGCTACGACAACTGCTCTACCTAATACAAAGATTGTACGATCAAGTATAGAACGGATAATTACCTGACCTATTTGAGGACGTCTGTAGGGTGGAAGTTCTAAAGCAAATGAAGAAGGAAGACCTTTTAGTATCGTATTTGATAGAATCCTTGATACAAATAAGGTTACAATAATACCAAATATTATAACTGATGTTAAAATGATGACGGATATAATATTATTTAAAGGGCTTAAAGTAATACCCGCGAAAAACATGCTAATGATTGCGATAAGGGTTGGGAATCTTCCGTTGCATGGCACGAAATTATTGGTTAATATGGCGATTAATTTTTCTCTAGGAGATTCAATTATACGGCATCCTATTATAGCGCAGGCATTGCATCCAAAGCCCATACACATTGTTAACGCTTGTTTGCCATGAGCACGTGCTTTTTGAAAATATCGGTCCATGTTAAATGCAACCCTGGGCAGATATCCGAAGTCCTCTAACAGTGTAAATAGTGGGAAAAATATTGCCATTGGAGGCAACATTACAGAGACGACCCAAGCCAGAGTTTGATATACTCCAAATAGGGAAATATCGATAAATAGTTTTGGAAGTCCTATTTGGATCATAGCATTATATAAAATATCTTGGAACCAGAATAAAAAGCTAAATAATAAATCCGATGGATAGTTTGCGCCTATTAATGTTATCCAGAAAATAAGGCTTAAAAGCAGCATCATGATGGCAAAACCAAACTTTTTAGAAGTCACTATTTTATCAAGACGACGGTCTAAGACATCGTAGTCTTGTTTTTTAACTTTTACACATTTTCTATAAATGTCTTTCGCCTTATTAATTGTTTTGGTAGTTTCTTCTTCGCTCAAATGTAATTTTTTGCGAATAATAGGCTCCTTCCGATTAGCGGAAAGATATATTTGTTCTTTTAACTTATCAAGGTTAATTTTAGACCTTGCTACAATACCAACAACAGGCACTCCCAGTAATTCTGAAAGTGCCTCTTGATCTATTTCAATCTTTTTCTTTTTGGCTTCGTCGAGTAAATTGATGCATACTATTGAATTGCTGAATGCTTCTATTATCTGAAGCACAAGATTTAAATTTCTTTCCATACATGTGGCATCTACAACTATAACTATAACATCTAGTTCATGTTCAAATATAAATTCTCTTGCAATTTCCTCTTCTTGAGAGTTTGTCGTCAGTGAATAAGTGCCAGGCAAATCAGTTACTATGAAAGTTTGATCCCTATAAGTATATTTTCCAGTGGCATGAGCAACGGTTTTGCCCGGCCAGTTACCTGTATGTTGCTTGAGTCCAGTCAGAGCGTTGAAGACTGTACTTTTTCCCACATTTGGATTACCGGCTAGACCTATATTTTTAACTAACATATAGATACTCCTTTAGAAATAATTTAAGGTAAATCCTGTACAATTACCTTGGAAGCATCATTATTTCTTAAAGCTATTACAGCTCCCATGATGGAATATGCAATTGGATCTCCTGTGGGGCTTACGTGCAATGCTTCTACAGGAGTACCTTGCACCAGTCCTAAGTCCAATAATCTGCGGCGTTCTAACCCTTCTGCAACTAGAGCTCTGACTATAGCTTTTTTACCGATAAGTAATTGATCTAATGATAAAACATTGCTTTCCATAACGATTTCTCCAGTTCTTTTTATTTATTTTAAATGGACTTTGCTAAAGTATTGTATGAAGTACATATACAAAATGTGAGATTTTAATAAGGTCTTTTGCGTATTGCACCCAAATGGATTAATTGATAGAATAATTATGAAGGGGAAAAAGGGTATAAAGATATTAGCTGATGTTAAAAATAACTTGACATAGTTATTACAAAATGATAATATCTTTTTTGCGACGTGCGAAGATTTGCACAAAATGGCGGTGTAGCTTAGTTGGTTAGAGCGTCCGGTTCATACCCGGAAGGTCGGTGGTTCGACTCCACTCGCCGCTACCATGCGGTCCGGTAGTTCAGTTGGTTAGAATGCCAGCCTGTCACGCTGGAGGTCGTCGGTTCGAGCCCGATCCGGATCGCCAAATTAATATGGTGGGTATAGTCAAGTGGTCTAAGACACAGGATTGTGGCTCCTGCATTCATGGGTTCAAATCCCATTACCCACCCCACAAATTTTGGGGTATCGCCAAGCGGTAAGGCAACGGACTCTGACTCCGTCATTCGCAGGTTCGAATCCTGCTACCCTAGCCAGTTTTGGCGACATAGCCAAGTGGTAAGGCAGAGGTCTGCAAAACCTTTATTCCCCAGTTCGAATCTGGGTGTCGCCTCCAATTACTAATCCTCAAACATCAGTTTGAGGATTTATTATAAGAGGAATAAATGCTTAAATAGCTTGCAAAGCTAGCTATGCTATGTTAAGATATAAGCATAGTAGCAGTAATGTTATAGAAGCGCTAGCAAAGAGTGGGCAGACCCACTCTTTGGTTTTTATCACACCTATTTACATAAGGACTTAACGAAATGGAGATATAGGTATGTCGAAAAAAAATGTTACGGAATTAGTAAAAAAAGAGCTTCAACCTTTTTTTGAAAAGGAAAGCTATGTACTTTATAATACTGAATTCGTAAAAGAAGGTAAGGATTGGTACCTAAGAGTATTTATCGAGAAGGCCCCTCAAGATGGTGAGGAATGGCCTACAAGCGTGGGAACTGACGACTGTGAGAAAGTAAGCAGGTATTTAAGCAGCAGATTGGATGTTCTTGACCCTATAGAACAGAACTATTATTTGGAAGTATCTTCCCCTGGGTTAGATCGACCTCTGCTAAAAGATGAAGATTATAGGCGGTATAGAGGTGAATTGGTAGATATTAAACTCTATAAAGGCCTTGATGGGAAGAAGAACTTTGTAGCAAAGCTGCTGAATCATACCGATGAATATATGGAAGTTGAAGATGAAAATGGCAAGGTAATTCAATTACCCTTCGACAATATAGCGAAAGTGAAATTAACCGTGGTGTTTTAAGGAGGCATAGGTTTAATAATGAATAAAGAATTTATTTTTGCGATGGATGAACTCGAAAAAGAAAAGGAAATATCGAAAGAACTACTTTTGGAGGCAATTGAATCTGCCTTAGTATCAGCATACAAGAAAAATTACGGTACATCGCAGAATGTGCGTGTTAGCATTGACCGAGACAAAGGTAATATTGATGTTTTTATGAGAAAAGATGTCGTAAATGAAGTAATAGATTCTTTAACTGAAATCTCATTGGAAGAGGCTAAAGCTATTGATCCTGAATATGAGATTGGCGATGTAATTGAATATAAAGTAACTCCTAAAGATTTTGGAAGAATAGCTGCACAGACGGCAAAACAAGTAGTTGTTCAAAGAATAAGAGAGGCTGAGCGTGGAATTATATATGACGATTTTGTAAATAAACAAAGTGAAATCGTAACTGGAATAATTCAGCGAATTAGCAATGAAACAGTTTTTGTAAACTTAGGTAAAACAGAGGGGATATTGCCTGTTAATGAACAGGTAAGGGGCGAGAAGTATATAGTTAACAACCGTATTAAGGTATATATTATGGATGTTAAGAAGACTACAAAGGGCCCTCAAATTTACCTGTCGAGATCCCATCCGGGCTTGATAAAGAGATTGTTTGAACTAGAAGTTCCGGAAATTCAAGATGGCATTGTAGAAATAAAAAGTATAGCTAGAGAAGCCGGTTCCAGGACTAAAATTGCCGTTCATTCAAATGATGAAAACATTGATCCAGTAGGAGCGTGTGTAGGAACAAGAGGAATACGTGTACAGGCGATTGTAGATGAACTTTTTGACGAAAAAATTGATATAATAGTTTGGAGCGATAATTCTGAAGAGTTGATAAAGAGTGCTCTTTCTCCTGCCAAGGTAGAAAAAGTCATAATCAACGAAGAAGAAAAAACTGCTGTTGTTATAGTACCTGATTATCAATTATCTTTAGCTATAGGCA
>JAAYSU010000168.1 GCA_012523915.1 Clostridiales bacterium | reverse complement strand
AAGATTGAAGCCATAATAGTTTGTAATTTTTCGTCTACTTCTTCAGCGCTCCATTGAAGTCTCATACTATTCTGTGTCATCTCCAATGCGGATACGGAAACTCCTCCCGCATTAGCAGCTTTTGCTGGTCCAACTATTACATTGTTATCCTGAAGATATTTCAAGGCCTCTAATGAAGTTGGCATATTTGATCCTTCGCAATAGAACTTAGTACCATTAGCAACAATTTTCTTAGCATCTTCAAGATCTACTTCGTTTTGTGTTGCGCAAGGGATGGCAACGTCAACTTTAACGCCCCAGGGTCTTTCGCCTGGATAGAACTTGGCTCCTGGGAATTCATCAGCATATGGAGCAACGATGTCATTGTTAGTAGCTCTTAGTTGAAGGAGATAGTCAACCTTTTCCCCGGATATACCTTCTTCGTCATAAATATATCCATCCGGACCGGAAATTGTAACGACTTTCCCACCTAATTGATTAACTTTGCTTACTGTGCCCCATGCAACATTACCGAAACCTGAAACGGCTACGGTTTTACCCTTTATTGTTTCGCCGTGAGCCTGCAACATGTTTTCTGTAAAGTAAACTATTCCATAACCAGTAGCTTCAGTTCTAGCAAGACTGCCGCCCCAACCTACACCCTTACCGGTAAGAACGCCTTCCCACTTATTTGTAAGTCTTTTATATTGTCCAAACATGTAGCCGATTTCTCTAGCTCCGACACCCAAGTCTCCTGCAGGCACATCTGTATCTGCATCAATGTATTTATAAAGTTCTGTCATGTAGCTTTGACAGAAGCGCATTATCTCAGCATCGGATTTGCCCTTTGGATCAAAATCTGAACCGCCTTTTCCTCCGCCTAGCGGTAATGTGGTTAAGCTGTTCTTAAATATTTGTTCAAAACCGAGGAATTTTATAATTCCTAGATTTACAGATGGGTGGAATCTGATTCCGCCTTTATATGGTCCAAGCGCATTGTTATACTGTACCCTAAATCCTCTATCAACTCTGCTCTTGCCATTATCATCAATCCACGGAACTTTGAAAATTATTTGTCTATCCGGCTCTAGGAGTCTTTCTACGACGCCTGATTCAACAAATTCTGGGTATTTTTCGAGTACAGGTTCCAAAGATTCAAGAACTTCTTCTACAGCTTGATGGAACTCTGGTTCACCGGGATTTCTCTTTTTTACAATTTCAAGATACTTTTGGGTAAGTTCTGACATTTTTATCTCCCTCTTTTCTTTGATTTTGTAATACTTTAAATACAAAACTAGTTGGTATTATTTGTCCTAAGCCAACGATAGCATATTGAAAATTTTTAGTCAAGTCATCTAATATGTAGAAGCATTATTCTAATTTACATAAATAGTAAAAGATCAATGAAATTGTTGATATTTTAACGTTTACGTATTAACTGAAAGTATAAATATTTGAATATTCGGGCTATAAAATTTAGTTAATTATTTAACGATGTTATAAATAATATTATTAACGCTATTCTAACCCGAGATAAATATTTAATGCATAAATGTAGAAAGGCCTAAAAATAAACAGAATATTAAGACATATAATAAAACTACATATAGGATACTGGTATTTAACCATACCAGTAGGAGCTCTTCTCTTCATATTTCATTTTTTAACCTCAATTAAAGAGTATGTAAATAAGAAAAAGGACGCAGATTTAGAGGCGGAAATACTTGCAGGGGATGAGCTTGTAGAAGATTCGGAATACTTTAAAAGTATTTCAGAAAGTGGAATTATAGAGAGCGATAAGGAGGTGAGAATCTGATGGCAACTGTGTTGATTGTGGTCTTCTTTATCTCTCTATTTTTAGGTTTACCTGTATTCCTCACCATGTGCATTGCAGTAGTATTTGCATTTGTAGAAAGCGGAGGCATAGCCTTGACAATGCTACCGCAGCAGATATTTGCAGGTATTAACTCATTTCCTGTAATGGCAATACCACTATTTATATTGGCATCAGATCTTATGACTGAAGGCAAGCTTACGGACATGCTGATCAGTTTCTGCAATGACTATCTAGGAAGAATAACAGGGGGACTGGGGCATGTTAATGTAGCTCTTTCGATGTTGTTCGGCGGTATCAGCGGCTCTGCTGTTGCCGATGCAGCAGGACCTAGTAAGATCGTAATGTTTATGATGAGAGGGGCAGGCTATGACAGATACTATTCTGGAGCTATTACTGCTGCGTCATCTGTAATCGGAATAATAATACCACCTAGCATTCCGATGGTAATATATTCGCTCAGTGATGGAAAGACATCTACAATGGGTTTGTTTGCGGCAGGATACATACCTGGAATCATAGTAGGACTTTCGTTAATGATATTAAATAGAATAATGTCAAAACGTCACGGCTATCGTTATAGCACTGATAAAATTCATTGGATACAAAAGCTAAAAAGTCTATGGCATGCAATGCCAGGATTGATTATGCCAATAATTATAATAGTCTGTACTGTAGGTGGTGTTACAACACCGACGGAGGCGGGTGCGATTGCGGTGGCATATGCTTTAATTGTAGGATTTGTTATAACGCGCAAGCTTACATTCCAGCGTCTCGCTAAAGTTACAGTACATAGTGCTATTGTAAGTTCTTCTGTCATGATGATTGTAGCCATGGGCTATCTGTTTTCATGGGTCTTGACATATGCCAGGATACCACAGCAAGCAGCAACATTTGTAGGAACACTGACAGATAATCCAACTATAATGCTGTTCTTGATTTCCTTATTAGTAATAGTAACAGGCATGTTTGTGGATACGATACCAGCGATTATGATATTAGCTCCAATCGTATCATCGATAGGAGCCACTTATGGTATCAATCCTTTCCAAACGGGTGTAGTAGTTGTTGTCGGCATTGGCATTGGTATGCTTACGCCTCCAGTAGCACCCTTGCTTTTTATCACCAGTACAATAGGGCGTTTGCGTTTAGAAAAATTAATTGTTGCATCATTACCTTTTATGCTTGTAGAACTAATAGTATTAATCCTATTGATTCTAGTACCACCATTGACAACATGGTTACCGGCAGTTCTTGGATATGGCGGTTTATGATAATAGATATATTTGAGGAGGGGAAGGTGATCTATAACGAAGATAATATGATACCTAAACTAATTAGATAATAATTAAGATTAATTTAGATTAGGAAGGATGTGTACTATGAAAAAGATTATATCGATAGCACTTATTCTAGTGCTGGTACTGGGAATGACCTTAATGGCTGGCTGTGGAGGAGGCTCCGAAACAGGTGGAGAAGCTGAGAATAAGGATGCAATTAAACTCATCTATACCCATTATCAGCCGGGCACTCCAGATCAACCAAAACAAGCCGCGGCACTTGCATTCAAATCATTTGTTGAGAACTCAACAAATGGCGAGATAGTTGTAGAAATCTATCCTAACAGGGAACTAGGTGATGGACCGGCGGTTT
>JAAYSU010000167.1 GCA_012523915.1 Clostridiales bacterium | reverse complement strand
TGAGGCATCTGAAAGTCTAGCTGAATAGTACCGCACTGCCATGTTCTTCCTAAGGAATCCTCTAGATGGAAGTCAAGTTTAGGACCATAGAAAGCACCGTCTCCTTCGTTTATTATATATTCCATGCCCTTTTCTTCCATCGCTTCCTTTAGTGCATTTATTGCACGCTCCCACTCTTCCTCAGTTCCCATGGATTTCTCCGGTTTTGTAGATAATTCTACATGATATTTAAAGCCAAATAGCTTATATACTGAATCTATCATATTTATTACGTTTACAATCTCATCCTTAATCTGTTCAGGCAACATGAATATATGGGCATCATCCTGAGTAAAGGTACGCACCCTCATTAAACCATGCAAAGCCCCAGACAGTTCATGTCTATGGACCTGTCCTAATTCACATATCCTCATTGGGAAGTCTCTGTAGCTGTACATTTTCCTCTTGTAAACTAACATTGCACCTGGACAGTTCATAGGTTTTATAGCAAAATCACCATCGTCAATCTTAGTAAAATACATATTGTTCTTATAATGATCCCAATGCCCAGATGTATGCCAAAGCTCTTCTGAGAGTATTAGAGGGGTTTTTATCTCCTGATAGCCGTTTTCTCTATGAATCTTTCTCCAAAACGCCTCAAGCTCATTCCTTATTACCATGCCATTTGGTAAGAAAAATGGGAAACCTGGCCCTTCTTCATTGATTACAAAGAGATCCATCTCTTTTCCGATCTTTCTATGGTCTCTCTTCTTGGCCTCTTCAAGCATGGCAAGATAGTCTTTTAACATCTCTTTCTTCGGAAAGGATGTCCCATATATTCTCTGAAGCATGGCGTTATTTTCATTTCCTCTCCAGTAAGCTCCCGCCACACTTGTAAGCTTAAAAGCCTTGATTCCCCCTGTTGATTCAACATGGGGACCTGCACAAAGATCTACAAAATCTCCCTGCTTATAGAAAGAAATAACCTCATCTTCAGGAAGATCATTGATAAGTTCAACTTTATAAGGCTCGCCCATCTCCTCCATATATTTTATTGCTTCTTCCCTAGCTAGCTCGAAACGTTCTAAAGGTAAGTTCTCCTTAACTATTTTTTTCATTTCCTTTTCGATCTTCTTAAGATCTTCATCGCTAAAACGGTGTTCCAAATCAAAATCGTAATAGAATCCGTAATCTATGGCAGGGCCTATTCCCAACTTTGCGTCTGGGAACAAATTCTTTACTGCCTGTGCCAGAATATGTGAAGAAGTATGCCTGAAAGCATGACTCAACTCATTAGCTTCAAATTCCTTGTATTCCAGTATTGCTTCTTTATTCATACAACCTTTACCTCCTAAAATATAAAAGCCAAGCAATTGTAAATACAATGCTTGGGGCATATTATATGCGGTTCCACCCAAACTATTTCTTCATTTAGTTAACGACATAATAGTTTATGCCGGCATCCCTCATCAGGAGCTGCTCCGAGGTGGTAGCCTCTTCATCGCATTTACCAATGTTTCTCTGATAATTTTATTATAGCCATCATCTAATGTTTGTCAAGAATATTGGACTTATTACGGAGTAGTGAAATTAAGGT
>JAAYSU010000226.1 GCA_012523915.1 Clostridiales bacterium | reverse complement strand
GGATGGAGGAACAATAAATTGAAGATTGAACGAGCACAACATGCCCGAATGTCGGAAAGTGGTAGCTCGCTGTTGCGATTGATCCAGAACCATGAACTTCCTGTTGTGGATCTGTTGGTGCGCGAATCAATCCAGAATAGTCTTGATGCCTCTCTCGACAGTTCGATGGGTAGTTTTGTTGAGGTACACTTCAATGTTGGTGAGTTTGATCCAACCAAACTAGGCCCCCATTTGGAGGGGATTACTGAGAGTTTAGACAGGCGTTTTGGATCAGCCAGTCAACAGTATGTGTCTATAAGGGACTATGGTACAGTGGGTCTAACTGGACCGATGCATTCGGATGAAATTAGAGATAACGACTTTGGCAATCTGCAGAAACTGGTTTACGAGATCAGCAAGCCTCAGCAGAAGTTAGGTGCTGGCGGTTCCTGGGGATTGGGCAAGACGGTATACTTCAGAGTTGGTATTGGACTTGTCCTATACTACAGTCGTATATGGACCGGTTCGTCCTATGAATCTCGCTTGGCAGCATGCTTAGTGGAAGACGAGAAGTTGACAGATGCTCTATTGGGGAAATCTGGTCATTTGGATAGAGGAATCGCCTGGTGGGGTCAAGCCTACGGTAAGGATTCCACTATTCCGCTCACAGATGAGGAAGAAATCGCAGAGATCTTAAGCATCTTTTCTTTAACTCCCTATACAGGTGACCAAACGGGAACAACGATCATCATACCGTTTGTCTCTGAAGAGGCGCTCTTGTCGGACGCGTCTCATAACAATGATCAGGCAGGAAGCGTGATCCGTTATCCGTGGATGGTAAGCCTCGAGGAGTACCTAAAGTTAGCGATACAGCGGTGGTATGCCCCGAGGCTCCACAATCGTTCCTATTCTCTAGGTAGTTATCTTTGTGCATTCGTTAACGGTGATCCTATAACGAAAAACGACATGATGCCTGTGTTCCAGGTGATCCAAGCTTTATATAACCGTACAGACGCAGCTGCTCAGAATAACCTTGATGATATCCTCTCAGAATATGGCCTTGACTGCGGTATGGAGCCTATTTCGCTCCATATGGTGTTTAAGCACGGCAGCAAAGCTGGACAGGTTGCATTCGTAGTCTTATCTAAGCGACAACTTAAGATGGCGCCGCCTCATAACAATGCTAGTCCCATCATTCACTTGGGTAAGGCTCAGAGCGATCCTGACAGCAACCCTCCCATTATGGCTTATACTCGAAAACCTGGAATGATCGTGTCATACGAGATCGTAGGTCCTTGGGTAAACCGTATACCGCATACTGGTCCAGATGAGTTCCTTATTGGCATATTTGTTCCCAACAAAGACAATGAACTCAGGGATGAATACCGCGGGATGTCTTTGGAGGAGTATCTGCGCGGAAGTGAACAAGCGGATCATATGTCTTGGACAGACTATGCAATTGACTCAAGACGGCCAGGCATTATTGGTAAGATCCGAGACCAAGTCTGTAGAAAAGTAGCAAATGTATATCGCGACCAACCCAATCGGAGTGAGACAAAACACCTTGGAGGTCTAGGTCGTGCTCTCGCTGATATCCTATTGCCGCCTGAAGGTTTTGGTACCCGACCAAGTATCGAACCGTCTAGGAAGAGAGAGTCCAAACCGAATCCTAGAAGAAAACAGAGGCTCACTCTTGATATCGTGGATAGACCATCATTCAACAGAGGAGCTGTTCATGTTCCGTTCGTACTTTCGTTTGGACGTACTACAACAGAGGTGATTTTAGCTGTTGTTGCACAAACAGAGGGCAGCACTCTTAAACCTGATGACTGGGAAGATCCAGATGAAATAGGAACCGATTTTCCCATAAGACTGTTGGGACTAGACATTCACAAAATTGTAACAGGAAAACGTCAGCGTCCCTTTGAGCCTAGTGATTTTGGTATCACAAGGGATTCGAGTGAACTTGTGCAGTGTAAAAATGTGGGTTTGAGTCTGGTAAGTTCACGCCGCGGACGAGTACCCTTCGGGGTAAGAATAACTGTTCCGGAGAACACGGGATATTCACTCCATGGTGTTATGAAAATGCAGAGTACTGACACATTGGTTCATGCTGGGCTTGCGATAATAGACAGAAAGGATTTGTCGTCGTGAGTGTGTCCATATCTCTCTTTCCAGTAGTCGATGAGGTCATTTTCCAAAGGTTGGGTTTTGAAGCTGGGCCTTATATGTTTTACTACACATACGAACGCGAAGAGAGGCCGCTAGAAGTGGAAGATCTAGGCGATGGTTCAAGTCTCAAACTAGTCGATCCTAAAGGTGACTGGAATCCCGAGGATTACGGTTTCTTTGTACGGCGTGAGGTTGTTATTAGGCATCCGCACGTCTTATTCGGTCCTAAGGGCGTTGCCCCTATGGGGTCGTCTGTTGGGTTATCCATGCTGTGGCTCAGCAGATCATCTGCTGTACGTGGAGCGGCTCCCTTTAAGATACCGATAAAAAACGATACAGCGGCTGCAGTTCGTAATGTGGAGTATGAGTTTCCACCCGGGATGCTGCGCGGCGAGTTTATTTTAACAACATCGCTTTTCCTGTTGGAAGGTGGTGTTCGCAGCCGGGAAGAGATGCATCTGGCTCAGTACCCAGGAACCATTTTGGGTGACTTGGACAGATTTAAAATCGTAATTGACGGTAGGGGTTCAATGTTTCCAATCTTGGAGATACGTGAGCCTTCGCAACCACTTTGGCGTGTGGAATGTAATTGGAGCGATCCTCTAGTTGATGCGTTTGACACAGATTCAGTAGTTATC
Source organism: Clostridiales bacterium (assembly GCA_012523915.1). Classification (GTDB taxonomy): domain Bacteria; phylum Bacillota; class Clostridia; order Peptostreptococcales; family Anaerovoracaceae; genus JAAYHT01. Next base: position 3,854 of record JAAYSU010000226.1, on the reverse strand, counting down.
TATCTAAATGCATCCCATCCTGGTTATAAAGAGCTAGTTCAGGGAGATTTAAAGGAGTCTTATTTGCTTAAAGAAGTAACCGCAAGTGCCCTCCACGTAATTATACAGCAGGCTCAGAACAGTGAGTATTGGGGAGATATAAAGGACGGGAAGGCAGAACACGGCAGTATTGGAGAAGCTCTCCATTACTTTATTACGACTTTAGACTGGAATACTGAGTCGCCTGAACAACTGGCTCGGTCGATAAGGTCGTACTTGGATAGAGGGATGTGAGAATATGCCAATGAAGTGGAGGACAATCACAAAAAAAGAAGCAGAGGATATCTTTGAGAAATGGGATGAAAGACCGACTGTTGATTGCGATCCAGAATTTATGAGACTGCGAACTGACTTGTTGAATGAGTTAAATAAGATTAGAGATAAGTTGGCTATTGTACCTGAACCCGATAATCGCCTCGGATATGAGTTTGATCTTCAGTTTGGTTTGGTTTTTTATCAGGTGCTGGTGGACAGATTCTCCTTTACACAGCGTTTGGCGTCGGATGATGGGGTATGGAGATATTTGTCCATGAGGGTTCTACCGGACATTGTAAACCTTCGCTATGGATTAAGGCCGCAGCGTTTCTATGGAACGCCTAGACGAATATGGCTGAAGGCTATTTGGTGGTATATTCACTTGTCTTGGCAGGGTAATATCGACGATACCTATCGGATTCTCGAGAAAAACACAACCGATGATATCGTTCAAATCGTCGAACGCCCAGGTCCACATGGTTACAGGGTTGAGCTGCTTCGAGCACTTATGAGGGAATACCATTATGTTAGGTCAACACACACGGTGGAGCATAGGTTGCTTCGTAAGGTAATGGTTCTGAACACGACTAGACTTAGTGTAATAGAACCATCATTATGTGCAGACGGTGAAGTGGGTTATGTGAAGGAGTTGTTCAAGTACTTTGGTTACAGTGATGAGCAGGTCACCACAGGTCATCGATCTTTTTTCGGGTTGCGGTGGCCTTTCACTAGGGTTTCAAGCGGCAGGGTTTAACGTGATCGGCGGACTAGACATCGACGAGTCGGCAGTATCGACAGCATCGTACAATTTGTCGTGGCGTTTTGGCAATGAGTGTTCTCATCTATGCAGCGATGTACGGGAAATTTCTGCTGACGTTTTTCATGGAGTAGATCGGAGGGTACCTTTAGTTGTTATCGGTGGACCACCATGTCAAGCCTACTCGCTGATTGGCAGAGCGAAGCTGCGCTCGTTAGGTATTGAACGGACCCATACAAATGACCATCGTGGGTTCTTGTTTGAGGATTTTCTGAGACTTGCGGAGCAGCTAGATGCCGATGCCGTTGTAATGGAAAATGTGCCTGAGTCGGTGGACTATGGTGGGAGGAACATACCAGAACACGTTTCCGGTCTTCTCACTTCCTTGGGATATAACGCAAAGTGGACAATCCTAAATTCGGCTGACTACGGTGTTCCTCAGCTGCGTGAACGTGTTTTTGTTGTAGCCGTAAAAAAAGCAATACCTATAGACTTCGGTTTTCCTATACCAACTCATTCATCTGCAGTTCCTTATACAGCTAACTTTGAACGACGTATGGAGAAGTTTGAGGATTTGAAGTATTTTGTTCAGGCACCTAGTTCTCCTGATTGTGCCTCAGATTGGGTTACCGTCGAGGATGCAATCAGTGATCTTCCTTCGCTTTTCCCCAACTCCAGAAGTCGGTATCGATTGTATAAGCCGTCGATGCGCCTTCCTTATCGGACTCCAGCGCAGAACGAGTACCAAAATTCGATGCGCACGTGGTACGGGCAGGATCTATCAGGAGTAACAGGGCATTCTTTTCGAAGGAACCTGCGTGATTTCCAGATTTTTGAATGTATGCATGAGGGCGATGATTACACTATTGCGTCAGAGATCGCTGATAGGCTGTTGGAAGAGTCGGCTAGGGCAAATGGCATTAATGCTGTAGACAACCCCGATGAGTACGAGCGTTTGAAGCAGAAGATTGTTCCGCCATACAGCAGGACGAAGTTCCTATCGAAATGGAAAAAGCTTACGAGGAGTAGGCCTTCGCATACTCTAACTGCACATTTGGGTGTCGATTCATATAGTCATATTCATCCCTGGGAACCCAGGGGTATCAGTGTCAGGGAGGCCGCTCGACTTCAGTCTTTCCCAGATGAGTTCCTCTTCTTTAGAAGCATGAACGATGCTTTTCGGCAGATTGGCAATGCTGTACCACCACTTTTGGCTAAGGCGATTGCTGAGGAGCTTATGACCATATTCACATCCCGTGAAAGAGGAGTGGCCGTTAATGGGCAGAGTAGTTGAGGAAATACGCTGGCTATTCGCAGAGACACGAAGTAGACATGCTAGGACTATTGATAGTTTAGACGCAGAGTATTCGGCTTGGGTGGTGCGATTTTCGGATTGCTATGGCGTAGCCGTTCCCTACAACGGGGTTGAGCCAGTAGCCGAGCGTTTTCATAGTGCTCGATTGACAACTAGGCATATTGTTATTGACGGTGAAGAACATCAATGTTTGGTTTTGACATCCGATGTCGAAGGATTTCGACATGAGTTTGCTTCACTCTGTGGGGACTTTGTTGAACCAGGTGAAAATGGGGAACGTCGTCTCAGCCTCTTGGAGAATCCTCAGGGATGGTGGGAGCGTTGGACAGAGCTCTTGGGGAATGCTGTTGCACATAAAAACGTTCACGGAATCCTCGGTGAGTTACTAGTGATGGAGCAGCTGATAAAGGCTCACAGGGGCCCGTGTCGATGGGGTGGAATTCATTATGCTACCCATGACATTGAGACAAATGAACATGCGTACGAAGTTAAGGCTACGCTAAAGCGATATGATACAACGGTTACTATTTCTAGTCAGTTTCAGTTGGAATCAGACGATCTGCCATTGTCCCTTGTTTTTTGTCGCTTTGAAGAATCGCTCCATGGTGACTGTATAGATGATGTTGTAGTTCGACTTGTAGATCTAGGATTAGATCTCAGTGAGATCAACGCTGCTCTGAACACTTTTCAACTTGAGCAAGGCAGTTCAGCGCGTCAGAAGCGGTTCAAACTCTTAGAAATGCGTGAGTATCAGATAGACGATGCGTTTCCTCGCATAACAGCAGCTTCATTTAAGAATAATGCGATCCCAGAGTCAATCATTCAAATAAACTATACGATTGATCTATCGGGAATCCAGTATCGCTCATTTCTAGGATGAGCCGCGTGGACTCTTTTAGACGAGCAGGTGAAGTAATGACTGATGGCGAACAAATCAATACCCGGCGGTGGCCCAAAACAGGTGTTAGTGGTTGCTGGTCGAACAGGTGTTTGGTATAATGGTGCTGAAATGATTTTTTGAGGGGTTGATGTTTATGGTATTTACTATGGGCGAACTTTTTTGTGGCGCCGGGGGACTTGCTCTAGGGGCAAAGAAGGCTCGGGTTAGTACCGATAAACATGGTGATTTCTCAATTCAGCACGCTTGGGCCAATGACATTGATGAGTGGGCGTGCGTGTCATACGCACACAACATTTTGGATGGAGACAACACAAGAATTATTAATCTCCCAGTTCAAGAACTCAACATTGAGAAGCTTCCATCGATAGATGCGTTTGTCTTTGGGTTTCCCTGCAATGATTACAGCATTGTTGGGGAGCAAAAAGGACTCGATGGAGACTATGGACCGCTCTACACCTATGGCGTCAAAGTACTGGACCATCATGAACCGCTGTGGTTCGTGGCTGAGAATGTCACAGGGCTCCAAAGTGCAAACTCTGGCATGGCCTTCGAAAAGATTCTGAATGACTTTGCACAGGCTGGGAGGG
>JAAYSU010000166.1 GCA_012523915.1 Clostridiales bacterium | reverse complement strand
TAGTTCGCGCATTAATGGGAAGAATTGGCTGTCATTTCTAACTTCACATTCTGTAATTTCACTTATTACCTGATAGAATAAACCGTCAACAGGCTCTAGAGCAACCTCAACTACACCATTGCCTAGATTAATATCTCTTATTTCTACTTCTTTGACAAACTCACCATCGGCTAAAACCATAACCGTATCCCTAATATCTTTTATGTTATTAAATTCATTGCACCACTCTTTGATAGCCGCTATTATAGTTGACTTAATCCGATGGTCATTTGGTAAGCCTTGAATAAAGCCAGGCAATTTAAAGCCAATTTCAACAGCCGGGAATTGATGAAGAACCTGAAACAGAATGTCATTTAGTTGTTTCGTACTCATCTTAGCGCAATTAGCTGCTATGACAGGTGTGGCATATTTCTCCTCAAGACTTTTTCTTAATTCCTGAGTTGCAATATCATTAGGAGAGGTTGAGTTTAACACGATGACAAAGGGTTTTTTTAACTCTGAAAGTTCTTTAACCACTCTTTCTTCTGCAGTAACATAATCCTCCCTGCTGATATCACCTATACTGCCGTCGGTCGTAACTAAGATTCCAATAGTGGAATGATCTGTAATAACCTTCCTCGTTCCAATCTCCGCAGCTTGAATAAAAGGTATCCGTTCCTCAAACCATGGAGTATTAACCATTCTAGGCTGACCGTCTTCTAAATGCCCTATGGCATTTTTAACCATATAGCCTACGCAGTCCACCATCCTAACTTTGAAATGGATATTGTCCGCTAGATTTACCTCAACAGCATCTGCAGGGACAAATTTGGGTTCAGTTGTTGTTATAGTTCGACCGGTTCCACTTTGAGGCAACTCATCCCTTACCCGTTCCTTAATATGGCTATTGGCAACATTAGGAATTACCATCAGATCCATAAATCGTTTTATGAATGTTGATTTGCCTGTTCTAACGGGACCAACTACACCTATGTATATATCTCCCTGAGTCCTTTCTGCAATGCTTTCATATATATTCAGGTTTTCCAAATATAACCCCTCCTTTATTTACACTATGTCTGTACAATATATTAAAATAGTTAATTGTTTATGCACAAAAAGTGTAATGGAGGTGTTATGATCTAAAGATTAACAGCATGACCTATTAAACTGAAAGTACTACTCTCAGTTATCTTAACATCTATGATTTCACCAACAAAATTGTCTGGTGCTTTAAAATTGACTAATTTATGTCCATCGGTTCGACCAGTAAAATATTCTTTATTTGTCTTACTTGGTCCTTCTACCAATACTTTTTCTACTTTTCCTATCATCATGCGGTTTTTTCCAGCAGATATGTCATTCACTGCCTCTACTAATCTGTTAAATCGTTCGTGCTTGACATCTTCCGCTACCTGGTCCTCATAGCCCTCCGCAGGAGTCCCTTTTCTTATTGAGTATAGGAAAGTGAAAGCTGAATCATATCTCACCCTTTCAACTACATCAAGCGTTTCTTGAAAATCCTCTTCGGTCTCACCAGGAAAGCCTACAATTATGTCTGTAGTAATAGCTATATCAGGCACAGCATTTTTTAATTTCTCTATTAATTGCAAATACTCTTCTTTTGTATATTTTCTGTTCATTCTCTTTAATATTTTCGTACTTCCGGATTGAACAGGAAGGTGAATATGCTTGCATAGTTTATTACAATCCGAAAAAGCTTTAATCAATTTATCCGATAGGTCTTTCGGATGAGACGTCATAAAGCGGATTCTCTCTAAACCCTCAACATCATTTAAGGCATAGATGAGTTCAGGAAAGTCTGTATCTTTATCTCCTCTATATGAATTTACATTTTGGCCTAATAAGGTTATTTCCTTAACACCGTCATCAACTAGTTCACTAACTTCTTTAATAATGTCCTCTGGTTTTCTGCTTCTTTCCCTACCCCTAGTATAAGGAACTATGCAATAGGTGCAAAAATTATTGCAACCATACATAATATTTACAAAGGCCTTGAATTTGTGTTTACGCTTACTTGGGAGTCCCTCTACAATTTCATCACTATCTTCCCATATGGATACTGCCTTGGTTCGTTCATTCAAAATATTTGAAAGAAGCTTTGGAAATTCATGTATATTATGGGTACCAAAGATTATATCAACCCAAGGATATTTAGACTTGATGGTATCTATAATGTGTTGCTGCTGCATCATACATCCGCATACAGCTAAAATAAGGTCGGGGCTATTCTTCTTCAGATTTTTAAGCTGCCCTAACGTTCCAAAAAATCTATTATCAGCATTCTCTCTAACACTACATGTATTTATTATTATTAGGTCTGCTTTATCTCTATCCGGATTTTCTTTATAGTTCATTTCATCTAAGATTCCGGCAATTCTTTCCGAATCATGTTCATTCATTTGACAACCGAATGTCTGTATATGAAAAGTCTTGTTCAACCTGATTCTCCTTTTACAGTTTTTCGCTAGATATTGTATCACTTTTTCTTGACTAATACAAAGAAAAGTTATAAACTGATTTTTAAAATAAATTATCCTGTATTATTATGTGAAGAGAGGTTTATATGAATACTGAACAAGTAAAACATTTTTTAGGATTAAATCATAAAGAGCATATCCTAAAGGCAAGGGAAAACTTAAAACCGATTATTAAGCAAACAAATTTGATATATAGCGACTATTTCAGCTCCGAATATGGTGCTAACATATATATTAAACCTGAAAACCTTCAGAAAACCGGTTCTTTTAAATTGCGTGGAGCCTTTAATAAAATTGCAACCCTTTCTGATGAAGAGAAGAAGCGCGGAATAATTTGCTCCTCTGCAGGCAATCATGCTCAAGGCGTTGCTCTATCGGCACAGGAAAAAGGAATTCATGCAGTTATTGTTATGCCTAACGTTACTCCTCTGATTAAAGTAGATGCCACCAAGGAGTATGGAGCAGAAGTAATATTACACGGAGATGTGTATGATGAATCATATCGCTATGCAATGAATCTTTCAGAGCAAAAGGGCTATACATTTGTGCATGCTTTTGATGATTACGACGTTATATGCGGTCAAGGAACAATCGGTTTAGAAATTTTGGAAGAACTCGAAGATGTGGATGAGATTCTTGTTCCAATTGGTGGCGGAGGATTAATCAGCGGGATTGCTTTAGCAGTAAAAGCACTTAAACCTTCGGTGAAAATAATTGGGGTTGTGCCTGTTGGTGCAATGGCTATGAAGATCTCTGTTGAAGAGAACCAGATTACTCGTTTGGCTTCTGTTAAAACATCAGCTGATGGTGTTGCTGTGAAACAACCCGGTGAACTCACCTTTGCAATTGTTAAAGAATATGTCGATGATATTATCACTGTAACGGAAAAAGATATTATGGAAGCAGTGCTTCTGATAATAGAAAAGCATAAGCTGGTATCAGAAATATCGGGAGCTATACCTTTAGCAGCCATCAGAAAGAGGGCTAAACCAGACAAGAATATTGTTTGCCTGATTTCCGGCGGAAACATCGACGTTGTTACAATGTCATCTATAATAAATCAAGGTATGATCACCCGTGGTCGTATTATGTGCTTCTCAGTTGAACTCCCGGATAAACCCGGCCAGCTGGTTAAAGTGGCACAAATTCTTGCGGACTGCGGTGCAAATGTAATAGAACTTGAGCACAATCAGTTTAAAGCTATAGATAGATATTCAAACAAAGTATTACTTGAAGTCACTGTCGAAACC
>JAAYSU010000165.1 GCA_012523915.1 Clostridiales bacterium | reverse complement strand
TGGCATCAACCGTACTATTTCGGAGGATGCTTTGGACTATTTGAAGAGCCGTGACTGGCCGGGGAACATAAGAGAACTTGAGAATGTAGTTCAAAGGCTACTGATAACAGCAAAGGGGGAGAGCATAAGCATCTTTGATGTTATGAAAGAGGTCCATGTCGATATGTTTGAATACTTAAGCAAAGATGACGAAGGTGAGGATCTTTTAGATGAGAGCAGGGAAATACCTTTAGACGTTATGGTGGGGAATTTAGAAAAGCGTATCATAAAACATGCATATGAAAAATATGGGTCGACTAGGAAAGCTGCGAAAGCTATAGGGATAAGCCAATCGCAGTTTATAAGAAAGAAAAACAAATATCAGCTTTAAACTGAACGTAAATCGGTTCACCCGAAATTAGGGATTGAACCGATTTTAATTCACTTGCGGTTTTTATTAGCCTAATAACAACTATATATTGTAGTTTTTGAGCATATTTGAGCATAATAACTTAGTATGGGGCCAATAAAATATTGGCACAATATTTGCTCAATATAATAACAAATGTACAATTCAAAGCATTGAAACAGGAGGAAAGGATTATGAAAAAAGGATGTCCATATGGAACACATAGAGTTATTGAACCAAAGGGTGTTTTACCACAGCCGGCGGAAAAAATTGACAACACTATGGAAATATATGATAACGAAATTTTAATTGATGTGCAGACCTTGAATATTGACTCTGCCAGCTTTACCCAGATTGAAAAGCAAGCAGAAGGCAATATTGAAGAAATTAAAAAGATAATGATGGGACTTGTTGAAAAGCAAGGAAAGCACAAGAATCCTGTTACAGGATCAGGCGGAATGTTGATTGGTACAGTTAAAGAAATAGGTCCTGCTTTAGAAGGCAAAACAGATCTTAAGGTGGGAGATAAGATTGCCACACTCGTATCCCTTTCATTGACCCCTCTTGTAATTGAAGAAATTCTCGAAGTTAGACCTGATGTAGATCAGGTTGACATCAAGGGGCAGGCAATATTATTCGAAAGCGGTATCTATGCCGTCCTACCCGATGATATGCCTGAAAATCTTGCATTATCTGTTTTGGATGTAGCGGGAGCCCCTGCACAAACTGCTAAACTGGTTAAACCAGGAGATAGTGTAGTTGTTATCGGCGGTGGTGGCAAGTCAGGTCTTCTCTGCCTATATGAAGCTAAGAAGAGAGCAGGAGTAACCGGGAAGGTTATCTGTATTGGAGGCAGTGAAAAGAGCAAGAGCAGGGCAGAAAGACTGGGTCTAGCAGACGAATATTTTGCTGCTGATGCAACTGATGCTATTCTAATTTATAATAGAATTATGGAGTTAACAGATGGTAAGCTTGCAGATGTAGTAATCAACTGTGTTAATATCCCTAATACTGAGATGGCTAGTATTTTAGCTTGCAAAGATGAAGGTATAGTTTATTTCTTCAGCATGGCCACATCCTTTACCAAGGCAGCCTTAGGTGCAGAAGGTGTTGGCAAAGACGTTACAATGATTGTTGGCAACGGATATACTAAAGGTCATGCTAAAATTGCACTACAAGTTTTAAGGGAATGCCAACCATTAAAAGAGTTATTCACTGAAATGTATGCTTAGCTTAATGAAAAGAAAGGAGAGCATATTATGGCAAGGAATTGGAAAGAAATTGAAGCCTGGAAAGATGTTACCGAGGAACAATGGAAGGATTGGAAATGGCAGGTTTCAAATAGGATCACATCAGTTGAAAAGTTGAAGGAGATCATCAACTTAACTCCCGAAGAGGAAAATGATATTAATGAAGTAGTTAAGAATTTCAGACTGGGAATTACACCCTATTACGCTTCATTAATGGATCCTGAAGATCCCAAATGTCCAATAAGAAAACAGGCGGTACCTGTACTAAATGAGACCTACAGAAGCAGAGCAGATATGCTAGACCCGCTACATGAGGATGAGGATTCACCTACACCAGGACTTACTCACAGATATCCCGACAGGGTTTTATTCCTGCTAACAGACCAGTGTTCTATGTACTGCAGACACTGTACAAGAAGAAGATTGGCAGGGGAAAAAGATGCTGCAAGAAGCATGGATGATATTAACAAGTGTATAGAATACATCAAGAAAACACCTGTTGTAAGGGACGTTCTGTTATCAGGGGGAGACTGTCTCCTTGTTAATGACAAGGTTTTAGAATATGTAATAAGTGAACTGAGAAAAATTCCACATGTTGAGATAGTAAGGCTAGGGACAAGAACACCTGTAGTTATGCCTATGAGAATAACTGATGATCTTGTAAATATGCTGAAGAAGTATCATCCAATATGGCTCAATACCCATTTCAATCATCCTAAAGAGATGACGCCAGAAGCAATGGAAGCCTTAAGAAAGTTGGCTGATGCAGGTATACCTCTAGGTAACCAATCTGTACTACTTCGCGGTGTTAACGACTGTCCCCACATTATGAGGGAATTAGTCCATGAATTAGTAAAGAACAGGGTAAGACCTTACTATATCTATCAGTGCGACTTGTCATACGGCATTGAACACTTCAGAACAAAAGTAGCTAAAGGTATTGAAATTATAGAGGCTCTTAGAGGTCACACTTCAGGATTTGCAGTGCCCACATTTGTAGTCGATGCTCCTGGTGGAGGAGGAAAGACTCCTGTTATGCCTCAATATGTAATTTCACAGACTCCTGACAAGGTAATTCTAAGAAACTACGAAGGAGTAATAACAACTTATACAGAACCTGAAGATCTACCTGAAGAAAAATGCAATTGTGACTATTGCACAGGCAAGAAAGAATACGTATACGAAGGAGTAGCAGGTCTGGCTCAGGGCAACAAGCTGTCATTAGAACCCCAAGGCCTACTGCGTCATGAAAGATTTAAGAAATAGAGGAGTGAACTAATGGGTTTCCTTAACCAGCTCGCAGAAAAATATAAAACAATATCTATAGTAGGAATGGCAAAGAATGCGGGGAAAACCACCACCTTAAACTATCTCATAGAGGAGGCTATGGATGAAGGGATGGTGCTCGGTATTACCTCCACAGGGAGAGATGGGGAGAATACCGACCTGGTTACGGGATCGGAAAAACCTAAGGTTTATCTGGAATATGGCACCATTGTTTCGGTGCCTGAACAACTATATGAATTATCGGATGCTGGATTGGAGATTTTGCGTATAACCTCTTACCCTACAGCCATAGGACGCATAATGCTCTGTAGGGTTAAAGAAAGTGGTTATGTTCAGATAGCAGGACCGACAAATACAAAGGATCATAAAAAAATGTGCGAGGAAATGTTGGAGTTAGGCGCCCAGCTTATACTCATAGACGGTGCTATCGATCGCAAATCCATTGCAGCTCCCGATACTTCTGATGCTGTTATCCTTGCTACAGGTGCGGTACTTTCAAGAAATTTGAACAAGGTAGTTGAGGAGACATTGCACACGGCAAATCTCTATCAATTGCCTGAAGTTCCTGTTGGTGATTTAAGAAAGAGAATTGTAGAAGGGGCGTCAGAAGAAAAGATTATGTTAATCGAAGGTGAGAAGGTAAAATTTTTAGAATTAGCAACAGGCCTTTTATCAGGTAAGTATCTAGATGATGCAATTACTAAAGAGACCGAATGGGTCTATATACCGGGGGCGTTTACACAAAGTGTTATAGCGGATATTCATCCAGCAAAGCTCAGGCAGCTTATCTTCGTAGTCAAGGATCCTACTAAGGTCTTTATCGGGGCAAAATCTTGGAAGCAGCTAAAAAAACGTGGATTCCGTTTATATGTACTCGAGGGGATTAAAATTGCAGGGATAAGTGTCAATCCCTATTCACCTTCTGGCTATTCCTTTGAACACAAGGATCTTATTAAGGCTATCAAAGAAGGTTTAGAAGATATTCTAGTATTCGACGTCAAATTTGGAGTGGATTATGCAACTGTCTAATCAAAAAACCAGAAATGAACTAGGGTTTAATTACGTTGTTAACAGCATCAACGTAATTACTCCCTATGGCAGGAAGAGATTAAAATCAATAAGTCCTTTCAAACCGGGAGGAGAGGATAGTTTGTTGGCTGAACTTTCTCGGTTAGAAAAGACTTTGGATCTGGTTAATAAGGAGTTGAATACGATTGATTTGCTTCTTGAAATTTTTATGGAGATCAAGGACAATTCCTACACCATCAAAAGAAGTGGAGAAAATGTCCTTACAGTAGTAGAACTGTATGAGATTAAGACCTTGCTACTTCAGATGAAAGGGATTAAAGAGCTCTTGGAACCAATCGCCGATGAATTGCCTAAGGAATTTGTTCTTCAGGACTCAACTGATCTTTTAGATGTATTGGATCCTGCAAAACAGAGGATAAATACATTCTATCTGTATGATGAGTTTTCGGAAAAGTTAAAGCTGTTAAGGGAACAAAAAAGGGAAAAGGAGCTTGCAATAAGGAAGATTAAAAGAGTTCTTAAAGGCAAAGTTGAATCCACTTATAATATCTCTATGACACCCAAGTTTGAATATGTAGTTTCAAAGTCGGATAAAGAGTTGATGGAAAAAGCATCATCAATAGCCCAACTGACACTTTCTGAGGAGGATTATATTACTGCTACATTCACGCTGAAAAATGATGATCAAGTCTATGAACTTCAGAAGGATATAGAGGAGTTGAATTTACAAATAGAAGAAGAGGAATTTAGTGTCAGGGAAAGCTTATCTAAAAAAATAGGTGATAAAAGAGACCTCTTAGATGCTAATTGCTCAATAATAGGCGAGCTGGATTTTAATATTGCTAAGGCCCTGTATGCAAAAAAACACAAGTGTACAAAACCAGAGATATGTACGGAACATATCCTGGAAATCGAAGATGGAAGGCAGCTCGAACTAGAAGACATATTGACTAAAAAGGGGAAAGAGTATTGTCCGGTATCAATAGACTTGTACGATGGGGTTACATGTATAACTGGTGCCAACATGGGAGGAAAGACAGTTACTCTTAAAATGGTTGGCTTGTGTGCAATGCTAGCTCAATATGGTTTCTTTGTACCATGCAGGTCCGCTAAAATAGGGCTTTCGTCCTATATGCATATTTTAATAGGAGACACGCAGAACATACAGCGTGGACTATCTAGTTTTGGAAGCGAGATGGAGGAATTAAAGGAAATCCTCGATCGCAGTAAAAGCAGATCGCTTCTGCTCATAGATGAAATTGCAAGCGGAACCAATCCGCTAGAAGGTTTAGCCCTTACAAAGAGCCTGGTTAAATATTTGAGCGACAAGCCATACATTAGTTTAATTACCACTCACTATGACAATGTAGCGGCATTGGATAATGTTAGAAATATGCAGGTTAGAGGGTTGGCCGATGCCGACTTTAATAAACTGGCCAGGGAAATAAGGTATGCAAATCGCATAGAAAGAATTGAGATTATTGGAAAGTATATGGATTATAGGATTTACGAGGTTAAGAAGGAGAAGAAGATTCCTAAAGATGCGATAAATATTGCAAAGATGCTTGGCATATACCAAGAAATTATTGAACAGGCTAAAAAATTTATGGAGGATCGAGAATATGAAGAGTAAATTAAATTTAGATCCCAAAATCATTGATAGCGCTAGATCCAGTGCAGCAAGAATTGCACAGGATATGCAAAAGTTTATCGACAGACATACCACTGTCAGTACAGAAAGGACTGTTTTAAGGCTTCTGGGGATTGACGGTGTGGATGATTTTGATTTTCCACTGCCAAATGTAGTAGTTGACGCTATCAAAGATGGAGGCGGTCTGCCAAGGGGCGCAGCATATTGGATCGGAAATGCCATGATCCAAACTGGACTAAGTCCTCAGGAAATAGCAGAAAGGGTTGCCGCAGGTGAACTTGACATCATGAAACTGCCCACAGTAAGTGCGAAAGAGGCAGAAGAAAAGATTATGCCTGAGGTAAAAAAATCATTAGAGCTTATTAAAGCACAGACAGAAAAAAGGAACAACTATCTTGAAACTATAGGAGAAGGAAAGCAGCCCTACCTATATGTCATTGTTGCTACAGGAAATGTCTATGAAGATATCATCCAGGCTCAGGCAGCTGCAAGGCAGGGGGCAGATGTAATAGCTGTTATAAGGACTACAGCCCAAAGTCTATTGGACTATGTACCTTATGGGGCTACAACAGAAGGATTTGGTGGCACCTATGCTACCCAGGAAAATTTCAGGCTTATGAGAAGGGCCCTGGATGAGGTAGGTGAAGAGGTAGGCAGATACATCCGCTTATGCAACTACAGCTCGGGAATGTGTATGCCTGAAATAGCTGCAATGGGTGCTGTTGAGCGTTTAGATATGATGCTAAACGATGCACTATATGGAATCCTCTTCAGAGATATAAATATGCAGAGAACTCTGGTTGACCAATACTTCTCAAGGGTTATTATTGGCTATGCCGATATCATCTTTAACTCGGGAGAAGACAATTACCTGACCACTGCTGATGCTTATGAGGAGGCTCATACTGTAGTAGCTTCTCAGTTTATCAATGAGCAGTTTGCAGTACTTGCTAATATCAAAGAAGAGAGAATGGGTCTAGGACATGCCTTTGAAATGGATCCCAATTTGGAAAATGGATTCTTGTATGAGCTGGCACAGGCTATAATGGCCCGTGAAATCTTCCCTAAGGCTCCTCTTAAGTATATGCCTCCGACAAAATATATGACGGGTAATATTTTTAAAGGGCATATACAGGATGCGCTTTTCAATGTAGTGTCTATATGGTCTGAACAGTCAATACAGCTGCTTGGAATGATGACAGAGGCAATTCATACACCCCATATGCAGGATAGAATTTATGCCCTTGAAAATGCATCATATATCTTTAACAACATGAGAGACCTAGGTGAAGAGGTTGAGTTTAAGAAGGATGGAATCATCCAGAAAAGGGCACAAACCGTTCTTAAAGATGCTGAAGAACTCTTAAAAGAGATTGAGAAAGATGGCCTTTTCCATACCCTGGAGAATGGGAAATTCGGTGGAGTAAAACGTCCAAGAGACGGAGGAAAAGGTTTGGAAGGTGTTTGTGTGAAGGATGAACAGTACTTCAATCCATTTATTCCACTGATGTTGGGAGGTGAAAAATAATGGGTAAAACTGCAACTGCAAAAGTTGATCTAACAAAAGTAAAACCTTATGGAGACACTTTAAATGACGGTATGGTTCAGCTTTCCTTTACCCTCCCCGTGCCTTACGGAGACGAGGCGAGTGAGGCAGCTGTAATTCTCGCTAAGAAGATGGGATTAGATGAACCTAGCGTAGTCTACTCGAAGGATTTAGGAATAGGCTATACCAACTTTATTGTCTACGGTAAATGTCAGCATACTGTTGACTATACCTCTATCAAGGTTCCCAAGATCGAGGTAGATGTGATGGATAGACTCGAATGTGAAAAATTTATTGAAGAAAATATTAAAAGGGATGTTGTAATAGTAGGAGCATGTACAGGTACAGATGCTCATACGGTTGGTATTGACGCCATTATCAATATGAAAGGTTTTGATGGTCATTTTGGTCTAGAACGCTACAAGGGTATAGAAGCAATTAATATGGGTAGCCAGGTTTCAAACGAGACATTGGTAGCCAAGGCAATAGAGGTTAATGCTGATGCAATACTTGTTTCCCAAATCGTAACGCAAAAGGATATCCATATTAAAAACCTTACTGAACTTGTAGAACTATTGGAAGCTGAAGGCATTAGAGACAAAGTTATTTTAGTTTGCGGCGGCCCCAGAATCTCTCATGAATTGGCGCAGGAATTAGGCTATGATGCCGGTTTTGGGCCACGCTCATATGCAGAAAATGTAGCATCCTATGTTTTGACAGAGTTGGTTAAGAGGAAGCTGGTATAGTAACCATTGATTGACATATGTCCAGTATATGATAAAATTATAACATGGCAATTTTCAGATTTCCTCTTAGTATCTATTAAGTTATCCATTGATAATATTAAATTTTAGCAAAGAAAGGACGTCATAAAATGAGAAACAAGATAAAAACGGCAGACGAAGCTGTATCTGTTATTCAAGACGGCGCCTCTATAATGGTTGGAGGTTTTATGAGCTGCGGTACACCGGAAATTCTCATCGATGCTTTGGTTCGTAAAAATGTAAAGAACTTGACCATTATATGCAATGATGCAGGAGTTCCTGGAAGGGGTGTTGGAAAACTGTTAACAAATGGACAGATCAAGACACTTATTGCATCTCATGTAGGTCTTAATCCAGAGGTTGCTCAGAGAATGAACACCGATAATGAAGATGAAAAGCTAGAGTGCATACTTGTACCACAAGGAACTTTGGCGGAGCGTATCCGTGCAGGAGGCGCAGGACTAGGTGGATTCCTCACGCCTACAGGTGTAGGGACTATAGTAGCTGAAGGAAAGCAAGTGCTTAACGTTAATGGCAAGGATTATCTCTTAGAGCTGCCATTGAGAGCTGATTTTGCTTTAATAAGGGGAAGTGTTACCGACAAGTTTGGAAATACTACTTATAATGGAACCACAAGGACCTTTAACCCCATGATGGCTACTGCAGCTGACCACGTTATTGTTGGAACTTGCGAAATAGTTGAAATAGGCGAAATAGATCCTAACAATGTGGTTACGTCAGGTATTTTCGTTGATACAATCGTTGGAGGTGAAGAACCGTGGCAGATTTAAGAGATTTTATTGCTAAGCGTGTTGCAAAAGAATTACGCGATGGCGACGTGGTAAACCTTGGAATCGGCCTTCCGACTTTGGTGGCTAACCATCTACCGGAAGGAGTAAATATAGTTCTTCAGTCGGAGAATGGCATTATGGGAATGGGACCTGCAGCTGAGCCCGGAAAAGAAGACGTGGACATAATCAATGCTGGTGCTGCATACGTAACTGTAAACCCAGGAGCAATGTTTTTCGACTCAGCTACATCCTTTGGAATTATCAGAGGTGGTCATGTAGACGCAACCGTTCTTGGTGCACTGCAAGTAGATAAACATGGTAACCTTGCTAACTGGATTATTCCAGGAAAGATGGTTCCTGGTATGGGCGGAGCTATGGACCTAGTAGTAGGAGCTAAAAAGGTTATAATAGCTATGCTGCATACACAAAAGGGTAATCATAAGATATTAGATGAGTGTACATTACCTTATACTGCAATTAATGTAGTTGATATGATAGTAACTGAGATGGGTGTAATGGAAGTAACACCTGAAGGCATCGTATTGACTGAGATTAATCCTGAATACACTGTTGATCAAGTAAAAGAAGCAACAGGATGCGAATTAATCATCAGTCCTGACTTGAAGGATATGATATAGAGTAAAGCGGTATAAGATATTGAAGCACCCCAAATAAAACAGGGGTGCTTTTTTGAACTTAATTCTAATTCAGTACTATTGAATGAACCGCTTCAATCAAGTCAACTACACTGGGGCGCTTGACAAGGAACACAGGATTTCTATCAACCATTGCAAGACAATGGGTTCCGTCATATCGATAGAGATCAATCTTGATTTTCGGCTCCTTTTCCATATCTAGATAAACCGTTAAGCCTATCTCTAAACTATGCTTGGGTCTTTCATCGGTAAAGCTTTCTACCTCAAGGCCTTCAAGGAAATACTTAAAGTCTCCGATATCTATCTCCTCTTCGTTATAATAATATATTCGCTCCTCACCTTTTTTCTCAGAGCTAATTGTGTAGTTTTTACCTTCCAGAGTTATGTCAATTTGATATACATCTTCAAATTTTGCTGGAAGTACCTCTAGATGTCTTAGGGAATTATAAGATGCGGCTATCAGATTTTTGTAATCATCAGAACTGATCTGATAAATGATCTTTGAGTTGCCAATTCTCGCATAGGCTGTAATCTCTTCCTCATCAACCGAGTTATCTCTTTCTTCCGGATCCCGGCTCACATGGAGTACAAAAGTTTCATCGACTCCTTCCCCCTCTTCATTTTCTGCAATATAATTCACAGTTAGGGTCAGCTCGGGATTATCCAAACCGTATTTTTGTAGCTCCTCAGCCTTAACCTTATAGGTCACATAATCGGTTAAATCCGTATATCTAACATTGCGCAGATACTTCTCCACTCTGGAAGTATCTAGTGGGAGGCTCTTCCCGCTAAGTTGAGCGAAATAAACATCATCGTCACGATAAGAGTTTTCGCTATCTTCTTCATATATAATCCGGTAGCTTTCAGCTCCAGAAAAAACTATCTCTTTTACATTATCAAAGATTGGGGTTTCGTCATTGTCAATCACATCTTTAATCTCTATATCATAGTAATTGAGAGGGTCATCTTTAACCAGATAGACATTTCCATCCCCAATTGACACATAGCGTTGTTGGTCCATTTCGCTGTAATTGCCAAGGAGGATTTCATATGATTGATCCGTGGTTGTTATATCGATTCTACATATCGGGTCATCTAAGCCATACTGACCATAGTCCTCTACATCTTCAATTATGAAGGATACTCCAAATTGCTCAAAGATTCCTAAAAGCCATTGGATTTTTTCCTGGTCAACTGGGAATTCATCGTCCTCATCATAAATCCAGTCATCTTCTTTGTGGAAGGAAAGGGTTTTTGATTCATATTCCCACGAAAGGGCCTCCACTGTATCGCTGGGTATTTCCAGAATAATCTCTTCGCTGCTTCGGATCTTTTCTTTATGCTCTTCAAATCGGATAAGGGCAAATGTCGCAATGCAGGCAACAACTAAAATGCCCAATAACATATAGATCCTTTTAGATCGTTTCATTTTGCATCCTCCTTCTTCTTAGAATTACAAGAATGCCAACAGCAAGATACAAGAGCGGGAATACTCCGATCATAAGCACTTTCAGCAATGAGGAAGTAGAATCACTTATTGTTAAGTATTCAAAATCCAGCGACTTGCTACGGATTGCTATGGCCTCCCTTTCTCCAATTAGTGAAGACAGTGAGTTCATAACTAGATCCACATTTGCACCTGATGAATAAGCATTATAGTTATCGTCCAGTAGGCTGGATGAGGCAAACCAGATAATCTGGCCGTCATTGTAGTTTTCAATTGCCACCGCAAGGGTAAAGGGTCCGTCTATATCCCCCTCTTCTCTCTCAAAGCTTGAAAGGCTATAGCCTGCTATCTTGCTGTAAGCGGAATCGGAAGTTTGAAGTAGCTCGGTTACATTTCCACTAGAAGTATCTATAGTCAAACCTGAAGAAATAGGCATGATGGGATAGTAATTTCCCTCAATGAGTGGATCTGTGATTTCATGGCTTTTCATATTCGGAAGTAGCACGTAGGGTGCCCGGAAGGCGTAGTGTTCCCTGCTCTCTTCTACGATGATACCATCATTGACTTTTACATCATAATCAGACAACAGGCCATACAGGTTTTCTAGAATACCATTTTCAGTTGGTCCGGCCATCACTAAGAGTTTTCCACCGCTATTGACATAATCTCCCAATAAATCCTTTTCCTCTTCTGAAATATCACTACTGGGCGCATGAATCATAAGGGCCCTTGCATCCTCCGGAACCGAATCTACTTTTAATAGAGATAAGTTTCCGAGCTCAATGTTTTCCTTACTAATCTTATCACTGAAGGTTTCAGGAAGTTCTGCCTCGCCATGGCCCTCTAAAGCGTATAGCTTGGGCAGCTTGTCAGTTGTTACATAATCTATGGCAGAGGTGATCCTGCCTTCCCCATCAAAATATCTACTGGTCGATAAGGTGTACATGTTTGCTCTCTCAATGTACATATCATCGTAGCTTATATAGCGGCTGCGTCCTTCGCTTTCGACTACCAGGCTGTTGTTTTGAACCTCCTCATCGGTATACTGCTTTGCAAAGGTTGGGTAAACGTCCGGATTTCTTTTGACGATTTCAATACGATCAGAAAGGCTGTCATATTTACCCAACAGGTTTTCAATGACCTCGTCTTCCTCACCGGACTGTACGATCCAATATATGGTAACGTCCTCTTTCAGTGCGTTTATCACCGCTTTTGTATTGCTGGTAATCGAGTAGAGCTTCGAAGCACTCATATCATATTTAGTCATAGGAGTAGGTAGAGCAGAGCTGAAAATGTTCACTACGATTAAAATAGCTAAAACAATCGCAGTCATGATCAGCGAATAGGATCCGCCGCGGAAAGCGATTCTATTACTCTCTTCTTTCCATGAAGATTTAAGGAGTTCAAATGCTTTCATTAGTTATACCTCCTTTTCTCAAGGGACTGCACAGACAGGAATAAGAAGAATACAATAAGGGTTAAGTAGTAGACTATTGAGGTCATGTCAAAAATCCCATTTACAAAAACATTAAAACGGTCAAAGAGAGATAATTTCTTCATGATATCAGTAAGTAAGCCCTCAAGTATCGTCATGTCCACATAGTAGGTTATCAGAATTATGGCGATAAATATTATGCAGAATCCATAGGCTAAATTGGTATTTTTGGTCAAGTAACGAATGATGGCAGCTAAAGCAATGATAATTACAGACATGGCTATGGCTGAACCCAAAGCCGTAGAGGATACATATTCTGATAATCTGACGCTGTAGAAATTCAGAAGAATTATCGCAATACCGATACCTGCGGCAAAACCCTGATTTTCAGTGAGGGAGGATATAAATACCCCGAGGGCAAGCAGGGCACTACCCATAATAAAAAAGGACAAGATAGAACCGTAGGATGTGGGTAAATAGACCTCACCAAAGCGCGAAAAAATCAATGGATATATACTTATAATCAACAGCGGAATAAGATAGACTGTCAGCAGGGCAAAATATTTTCCAAGAACCACCTGGCTTGTGGTGATTGGAAGTGCGTAGAGGAGCTGATCGGTCTTTTGCTTCCGTTCCTCCGCAATAACACGCATGGTCAAAATCGGTACAATTACTACGAAAATAAGGTTGGAGAAATTAAGGACAAATTCAAAGTTGCTGACAGCTGCCTGTAGGTTATAAAGTACGGCACCAATCCCTACGAATGCCAGTAGGAAAGCTCCGAAAATGTAAGCTGTTAAGGAGTGAAAATATATTCGCAATTCATGTTTTAACACCGCCTTCATTTGTTAACCACCTCGCTTTCTGTCAATTCAATGAAGATATCCTCCAGATCTGCTTTTTCCAAAGTCATTTCCAAAAGCACCTTTTGCTTTGCAGCAAAAGCAGTAAAGATTGCTCCTGAAACTGCATAGATATCATCGAAGTCTGTTTTTATACGGGCTACCACATGTTCCTTTTTTTCGATACTGGTGTCTGCAATATAATTGATACCGGCTAAGATTTCCTCAACCTCCTTGACTGTAGCATTACTGGTAATGGTAATTTCATTGGGTGACAGCAACAGCTTTTCTAGATTTTCTGGCTTATCGAATGCAACCAACTTTCCTTTTGAAATAATCAACACCTGGTCGCAAATAGCTTGTACTTCCGATAGAATGTGGGAACTGAAGATAACCGTGTGTTTCTTCCCCAGCTCTTTGATCAGATCGCGGATTTCAATAATCTGAATCGGGTCGAGACCAACGGTAGGTTCATCGAGAATGATGACCTTTGGATTTCCGATGAGGGCTTGAGCGATTCCCACTCTTTGCTTATAACCCTTAGAGAGTTTTGAAATACTTCGATTTTTCACACCTGCAATTTTGGTTTGCTCGATTACTTGTTCAGTCTGCTGCTCAAGCTCTGTTCCTCGCAATCCCTTGGCTTCACCGACAAATCTTAAATATTCTAAGGGTGTATCGCTCATATAAAGCGGGGGTTGCTCAGGAAGGAAGCCGATGAGCTTTTTCGCCTCATAGGGCTCTTCAAAAATATCGTGGCCGTAAATCTTTACATGTCCCCCTGTGGCCGACAGACAACCTGTCATGATGTTCATTGTAGTGGTTTTTCCGGCACCATTAGGTCCGAGAAAACCATATACATGGCCTTCTTCAATTTCAAAAGAAAGATCATCGACAGCTATAATATCGCCATAATGTTTGGTTAAGTTTTCAACAGTTATCATTTATATTTACCTCCTATCAATGCTTTTTTATGGCATGCCTGTCGATTATAAATTGTAGTAGTGAATGCTGAAATGAAGCTGAAAAAAAGTTGTACAGGTATGAAACACCTAATACAACTTTAATCCAATTCTAATTTATTTTGTATTTTCTCTATTGTTTATCAGGCAGCTCTACATGAAAACGGTTGATTCCATCACTGCTTTCCAGCCAGATTTTGCCTCGATGACGTGTCACAATGGCTTCTGCAATGGATAATCCTAGACCGAAACTGCCTGTCCTGCATCTAGCCTGGTCACCGCGATAAAATCGCTTAAAAATATTTTTAACCTCTTCCGGCGAGATACTTTCGCCTTCATTTGCCACTGTGAGCAAGCAGCGACCTCTTCCGTGTTTTTTCAAGCTTATCCATGTGGTTCCTACCTCTTTAGAATATTTATGAGCATTATCCAACAATACATCCAGCAGCTGGCAAAGCTCAGATTCTTCGCCTTCAACCTCAATGTTTTCATCAATTTGGGCTATAAGGGTCAGCCCTTTTTCGAAAAATACTGGCTCAAAGGGAAGTACGGCATCGGATACCAACTTGCTGAAATCCACCATATCTGATTTCATCTTCGAATCAGAGCTATCCACCTTAGCAAGCTCCAGCATACGTTCAATTAAAACCTGCATTTGGCGGGACATGGTCAAGATGTTGGATAAAAATCTTTGTTTATTTTGATCGTCAAATTCCTGACTTTGTGCAAGCTCCACATTTGTCATAATAACGGTAAGTGGAGTTTTCAACTCATGGGAGGCATCGGCCACAAATTGCTTCTGCTCCTTCCATGCCAAATCTACCGGCTGTACAGCCCATTTAGACAGTTGGATACTTACTGCTAGAAACATTAGAAAGCTCAATCCGCCGATTATAAAGCTGGTTTTCATCAAGTTATCTAAAGTTGCAAGTTCGCTGGTAATGTCTGCAAACACTAGGTAATGGCCCCTAGGTGAATCAACGCGATAATAGCGCAGATTATAATCTCTTATAATTCCAGAGTTTTTAGGAGAAGAGTAGATTACTGCCACAAGGTCATCTAGGAATTCATCGTTGGAAAGGTCGTAATAGCCTCCGCCCCTTGCTATCATTTCGCCGCGTATGCCGATTTGAATCATGAAATATGGCAATCTCACATCTTTACCAAGCTCATTTGGTATTACCAATTGGAATGGTCGACCCGCAATGTTCTGCATCATATTGATGCTCTCTTGCTCAAGGTTTGCCTTGGTAAAATGAAAGACCAGCCCAAACATAACGCAAAGCATAATAGTTACAATGCTCATATTAATTATGACAAACTTAATTCGCAGCTTTTTTATCATGTTTACCATGCTCACTTACCTCCAAATGGTATCCCAGCCTGCGCTTTGCTTCAATCCTAACATTAGAGCCTATGCTTACAAGCTTTTTACGCAAAAAACCAACATAGACCTCAACGTGGTTTTCCACCGCATCGGAGTCATAACCCCAAACCTTAGTAAGAATCATCTCTTTTGAAAGGATCTTTCCTCCTGCCTGAAATAGAAAACGCATAATGTCAAATTCCTTAGCTGAAAGCCGAACACTTTCAGAGCCACAGACTAGCGTAGCTGTTGAAAGATCAAGGGATGTATTCCCGAACTTGATCTCGTCTACCTGGGCACCCTGCCTGCGTAAAAGGGCATTGATGCAGGCTAAAAGTTCTCTTGTATCGAAGGGCTTTGTTAGGTAATAATCTGCACCTGAATCCAAGCCGGTAATACGATCCTTAGTTTCTGACTTTGCAGTAAGCATCAATATGGGGGTACCTAAACCTTTGGCGCGGATCCTTTTAGCCACTTCATAACCGTTTAATTTTGGCAACATGATATCTAGAATCAATAAATCGTAGATGGCCAATTCCGCATATTCAAGGCCGGATTCCCCGTCGTATGTCACGTCCACTTCGAAGCCTTTTTCGGTCAATAAGGACTGAAGAGAATCAGCTAATAACTTCTCGTCTTCAACAATTAATATCTTCAAGGCAGTCACCTCCAAAACTCTTCTGTACTAATTATAATAATTTAAAATGCTGAATTAAAGCTGAAAATCTCTACCAACCTTGATTTATTATAAAAAAAAGAAGGTTACAATGAAAGGTGGGATTGTACACATTGGATTAGCAAAGCATATTTTTTCCTGTTTTATGTTAACAAATGTTTGCAATAAAAAGAACGGTTTTCAACAAGTGAGAATTGTCTAAATTGTTAGATTTCTATCAATTTTTAATATGATAAACAGAACTTATAAACAAAGTTATCCAAAGGGTGCTGTGGAAAACTACAAGCCTTGACAACATTGAAATTTCAATGTTGTTTAAGATCATTTCAAATAATAGGAAAAAGTTATCCACAGGCAAGGTTAACAACTGCTCTTATTATCCACCTAAGCCCTATTATCTAATATCGGTATGGGTTCCAAGCCCTGTTTCCCCGTATATTCCAT
Organism: Clostridiales bacterium; assembly: GCA_012523915.1. GTDB lineage: Bacteria > Bacillota > Clostridia > Peptostreptococcales > Anaerovoracaceae > JAAYHT01. The sequence continues at coordinate 2,999 of JAAYSU010000165.1, read as the reverse complement.
AATACCCCTGTAAATGCACTCTGCGAGTTTTTGCTGATATGCTTCTTCTGTTAACAGTTTCTCCTCTTCTCTATTAGATAGAAATCCGCACTCAACGATTACAATCGGAACGGGTGGGTTTTTGAATATCAAAGCATCAGTTTTTTTAAGAGCTTTTCTGTCTGTGCCGTCTGCTATTCCCTCAACAAGCTTTTCTTGTATTTTTTCTGCCAAAAGCTTGCTTTCATCTATAATATGCTGTTCAGCATTTGCACCAGGATAGAAGGTCTGAGCTCCACGAACGGAAGGATCTTGTTTAAAACTGTTTAAATGTATGCTTACGGCTAACAGTGGATTGGTTTCTTCGATGATTCTCTTTCTTTCCAGTAGATCAGCTGTCTTTAGACTTCGAATGCTCTGTCTGTTTTTTTCGGGATAGAGACCTTTATCTTCCTCCCTTGTCATGACTACAGTCCATCCGTCAGCTTCAGCCAGCCTCTTTATATTAAACGCAATTGCCAGGTTGATATCTTTTTCATTAACTCCGTTAGCGCCTTCAGCTCCGCCGTCAACACCTCCGTGTCCGGGATCTAGTAAAAGAATATCTGCATTTGAAACAAATTTACTTACAAGAAGATCCATTTGCAATGGTATAGCTAGTATAACAATGGCCAAAATCAAAGCAGCGACAGTCGCACCAAGCGCATATTTCCATTTATTCATAATACCCTTACCCTCCTGCCATATGAAATACCTTAGATATTATATGCTGCGAAATGCAAACATTATGTGTTATACTAATAGGCGGATATTAATTTAGAGTAATCGAGGTGTTGATGTGAAGGAAACAAAGAGGTTGTATCAACAGGACCTATATCAAACTGAATGTGAAAGTAAAGTTTTAGATGTTATCACTGGAGATGGGGAGAACCTTTCATATATAGTTCTGGATCAGACCCTGTTCTTTCCTGAAGGCGGCGGGCAACCCTCCGATACAGGCTATATTGATGATAAATATATAGACTATGTCTTTGAGAAGGACAATATTATCTATCACCAGGTCAGTTCACTTGAAGATCCAAAGAGCCTTATAGGAAAGACTGTAACCGCAAAAATTGAATGGGACAAGAGATTTCTCAACATGCAAAGACACTGCGGTGAGCATATATTATCCGCAGTATTCTATGAACTCTACGGCGGCATAAACAGAGGCTTTCATATGGGTAGTGACTATATGACTATAGATATAAGCTTTGAAAAGAATGAAAACTATCAAATGATGACAGATGAGATGATGGTAGAGGCCGAGCTTGAAGCAAATAAACTGGTGTGGGCAAACCTACCAGTAAGTGTATACTATTTTGATAGCCGTGAAGAGGCTGAGAAAATGCCTATGAGAAAAGAACTGGCGATAGATGAAGATATAATCCTTGTGGGTATTGGAGATGAATCATATGCTGCAGGCTGTGTAGCTTGCTGTGGGACCCATCCTAAAACTACAGGGGAAGTAGGACTTATAAAACTTTATAAATGGGAGAAATATAAAGGAATGGCCCGCATTACATTTGATGCAGGTTTGAATGCACTGCTTTACTCTCAGAATGAAGCAAAGTTAATTAAGACTATCTGCACCCATTTCGCAACTGATCCACTGTCAGTTATGTCAAAGATTGATGCTCAGGAACAGAAATTTAAAGAAGTAAAACAAGAGCTTTATGAGATCAAAAAAGTCTTCATAAAAGAGCGTGCTGAAGAGATAGTAAAAGACCTGAGTGAAAGTGTAGTGGTAAGGGAATACCCAACACTTAAAACCGATGATCTATTATCAATAGCTAAGCTATTACCGAAGGATTCGAATAATCTCTTTGTATTGATCTCACCTTCAGAAAACACAATTATTCTTGTTTCTTCTGGTAAACATGACTGTGGAAAGATAGTAAAAGACAATGCACATGTATGGAATGGAAAAGGCGGAGGTCGCGCTGATAACGCACGTGCCATGTTCCCCAGTCCTCAAGATATGGATTGCTTTGTTGATTATCTTAAGAAGGCCTTTAGTAATTTCTAAACTTTTTTAGAATAAAAAAGTTTTCAAAACTCCTCACGGCTTGCTCGTGAGGAGTTTACGTAATGTCTGTATTATCCGGAAAGGTGGCTATATATGAGAGTTAAGACTGATTATCATGTACATCCTGACTATTCTGTAGACGCGGAAGCTGTAAAAATCAGAGAATATTGCCAAGGTGCCTTAGAACTAGGCATTGAGGAGATTTGCTTTACCACTCATTTAGAATTTGGTGCTGTAGAGCAGGGTAAGGATAAAATAATATATTACAAGGGGAAAAGGTGGAACATATTTGATTGGGAATGGTTGGATGGTTATTTTGATGAAATAGATAGGGCTGAGAAAGAATTTAAAAGCAGTGGCTTGTCTGTAAAAAGGGGAATTGAAATAGGTTATCTGCCTAATTACCTAGAAGAAATAGAAAAGGTAGTAAACGAATATCCCTTTGATTTTGTTTTGGGTGGCATTCACTTCATTGACGGGTATTTTATAGCTTCAAAGATAGATTGTGTTGACTATTTCAAAACAAGGAGTCTTGAGACAGTAGGAAACGATTACTTTTCTATGCTTGGGGATATGGTTGAAAGCGGATTGTTTGATTCAGTAGCTCATATTGATATTTACTCCAGGTATGGAATAAGATACTTCGGGAAGAGGATTAATAACCTACATAAGGGAAGGATAGAACCGATCTTAAGAGAAATTGCCCAAAGGAATATGGGCATAGAGATAAACACATCGAGCATAAGCAGGGGGCTTGCAGAGTTTCATCCCACGAAGGAAATCATCAGTTTGGCGGTCCAAGCAGGGGTTAAAATATTTACAGTCGGCTCTGATGCCCATGAGCTTTCAACCCTAGGAGAGTATATTGATGAAGCCTTGGATATGTTAGATGAATTTGGATTACATAATTATATCTATGAAAAGCGTAAAGCCTTACATGCCGTATCTGCCC